>JANJWE010000126.1 GCA_024709705.1 Flavobacterium sp.
CGAAGAAATACCGTTTTAGCTCAAATGGTTCGCAATAACTTTTTAGAACCCGAAGCCAAAGCTTTACTTGAAAAAAAACCTATTGTACTAGATTTTAATCCCGAAAGTCATGTAGACGGTATTGCTACCTATTTTAGAGAATATCTCCGAGATTACATGAAAAAATGGGTAAAAGAAAACAAAAAACCAGACGGTTCAGAATACAACATTTACAACGATGGTCTAAAAATATATACAACCATAGACTCTCGCATGCAAAAACATGCCGAAGAAGCCGTTGATGAACATTTGAAAAATCTTCAAGCCGAATTTTTTAAAGCCCAAAAAACCAATAAAAATGCACCGTTTTTAAAACTAACTGACGACGAAACCCAAAAGCTCATGACCAGAGCTATGAAAAATTCGGAAAGATGGCGTCTTATGAAAGCTCAAGATAAAAGTGAAGAAGACATCATAAAATCGTTTAGCGTTAAAACAGATATGCGAATCTTCACTTGGAAAGGTGAACGTGACACCATCATGACTCCAATGGATTCTATTCGGTATTACAAACATTTTTTACGTACCGGAATGATTTCTATGGAACCTCAAACCGGACATGTAAAAGCATGGGTTGGTGGCATTAATTACAAGCATTTTCAATACGATCACGCCGGCCAAGGTGCCAGACAAGTTGGATCTACCTTTAAACCGTTTGTATATGCCACAGCCATAGAACAACTCAACATGTCGCCCTGTGATTCTATTATTGACTCTCCTTTTACTATTCCACGAGGAAGACATAATGTAAGTGAGTCTTGGACTCCAAAAAATTCTAATGGCGAATACAGAGGAATGATCAATCTTAAAAAAGCATTGGCCAACTCTATTAATACCGTTTCGGCAAAGCTGATAGATCAAACCGGACCTAAACCTGTTATCGATTTAACACACAAATTGGGTGTCACCTCAGACATCCCGGAACAGGTTTCTATCTGTTTGGGAGCTGTTGAAATCACGGTTCATGATATGGTGGCCGCTTTTAGCACTTTTGCAAATAAAGGAATTTACATAAAACCTCAAATCATCACCCGTATTGAAGACAAAAACGGCAATCTCATATTTGAAACAGTACCCGAAAGTCATGATGTACTCAATCAAGATATCGCTTATGCAGTTATCAAATTAATGGAAGGAGTTACCGAATCCGGAACAGGAACCCGATTAAGATGGGGCGGTGGTGGCGTTAAATCCTATAATTACAGATTTGAAAACCCTATTGCCGGAAAAACAGGAACTACGCAAAATAATTCTGACGGTTGGTTCATGGGAATGGTTCCAAATCTATGTACCGGTATTTGGGTGGGTTGCGAAGACCGAGCAGCCAGATTCAGAAGCACAGCAATGGGACAAGGTGCAACCATGGCGTTGCCCATTTGGGGATTGTATATGGATAAATGCTACAAAGACGACAAACTCAACGTCTCCAAAGACCCTTTTGAAAGACCCGAAAACTTAAACATTAAAGTTGACTGTTGGAAAGCCACAAAAGACACTTTAGATTTTGATCAAAATGTTGATGAATTCAACTTTTAAAATAACATTACTGAAAAATGGACTTTGCGAAAAGCCCATTTTTTTATACCTTTAAAATCCGAAAAAAACAAACCATATGATAATACGAAAAGTAAATTCGGTGCAAGAAGCTCTGCATGGAATCACTAATAACACAACGATAATGTTGGGTGGATTTGGACTTTGTGGAATCCCTGAAAATAGCATAGCCGAATTAGTTAAAATGAATGTAACCAACCTGACATGTATTTCCAACAATGCCGGTGTGGATGATTTTGGATTAGGGTTGCTGTTGCAAAAAAAACAAATCAAGAAAATGATTTCTTCTTATGTAGGTGAAAATGCTGAATTTGAACGTCAAATGCTCTCAGGAGAATTAGAAGTTGAACTTACACCTCAAGGAACTTTAGCCGAAAAATGTCGAGCTGCCCAACACGGTATTCCTGCTTTTTTTACGCCTGCCGGATACGGAACAGAAGTGGCAGAAGGAAAGGAAACCCGAGAATTCAATGGCAAAATGTATGTCATGGAGGAAGCTTATAAAGCTGATTTCGCTATTGTAAAAGCTTGGAAAGGTGACGAAGCCGGAAATTTAATTTTCAAAGGAACGGCAAGAAATTTTAATGCTTGTATGGCTGGTGCTGCAAAAATAACCATTGCCGAAGTAGAAGAATTAGTCCCAGCCGGAACCCTAGATCCCAATCAAATACATATACCGGGAATCATGATCAATCGTATTTTTCAGGGAGCGAAATATGAAAAAAGAATCGAACAAAGAACCGTTAGAAAGAAATAATGTGCAAATGGGGAAATTTGCCAATCAGAAAATTCATTGACACATTTCAAAATTGACACATCGACTAATTAACACATTGACACATTAAAAAATGGCTTTAGATAAAAATCAAATTGCAAAACGAATCGCAAAAGAAGTAAAAGACGGTTATTACGTAAACCTTGGAATAGGCATTCCGACCTTGGTGGCCAACTTTGTTCGTAACGATATTTCTGTTGAATTTCAAAGTGAAAACGGAGTACTGGGCATGGGTCCTTTCCCTTTTGAAGGAGAAGAAGATGCCGATATTATTAATGCCGGAAAACAAACCATTACTACTTTACCCGGAGCGAGTTTTTTTGATTCGGCTTTCAGTTTTGGCATGATACG
>JANJWE010000127.1 GCA_024709705.1 Flavobacterium sp.
AAAAAAAAAAAATACCCGGGCCATTACCCGGGGATTTGCAACGCAAAAAAATAATTACCAATACCCGTAAACCCAAAGAACAAGAAAATTACAAAAACAAAATCTATGTGGCCGATTTTTTCTTTACAACTTGTCCTACCATTTGTCCCATTATGCAAAACCATATGGTTTTAATTCAAAACGAGTTTAAAAACAATTCGGATGTAATGTTATTGTCACATACTGTAATGCCGGACATAGATAGTGTTCCTGTCTTAAAAAAATATGCACTTGAAAAAGGAATAATAGACTCTAAATGGAACCTGGTAACCGGCGACAAAAAAGATATTTTTTACATGGCCAGAAAATCATATTTGGCCGTTAAAACTGAAACAGTGGGCGAACTTTATGATATGGTGCATACTGAAAATTTCATTTTAATTGATAAAGACAGAAGAATCCGCGGTTTTTATGACGGTACAAATCCAAAAGAAATAAATCAACTTATAAAAGACATTAAAATTCTGTTAGAAGACACAAAATAAATTGATTCGTTAAATTCTTAGTCTGATATCGATTTAAAATAGTACTTTTGTATTTAAATTAATTCTAAATAACACTTGGAAACAACAGTTGACCAATTAAAAAAAGGAGAAAAAGCAATCATAATCGGTTTTGATTTAGATAGTATTCCTTTGAAATTAATTGAAATGGGATGCATGGAAGGCCATTGGATTGAATTGGTTCAAGTAGCTCCCTTTGGTGACCCCCTTTATCTTGAAATCAATGGGGCCCATTTAGCCATCAGAAAAGATATGGCCAAAGAAATTCAAGTAGAAATCATTCAAAATTAATTCCAACGAATGGAGAATTCTACACTAAAAGTTGCTCTAATTGGCAATCCAAATACCGGAAAAACTTCTTTGTTCAATCAGCTAACCGGATTAAATCAGCAAGTGGGTAATTATCCCGGTATAACTGTTGAACGAAAAGTAGGTACCTTTTATTTACCCAATTTTAAAAAAGTAACTCTATTAGACTTACCGGGGACTTATAGTCTCAATGCCAATTCTCTCGATGAAAATTTAGTCATAGAATTGTTATTAAACAAAAATGATAAAGATTACCCCGATGTGGCGGTTGTAGTTACTGAAGTAGAAAACTTAAAACGTAATTTACTCCTTTTTACTCAAATAAAAGATTTAGAAATTCCAACCATTTTGGTTATCAATATGGCCGATCAAATGGAAGCTAAAGGCATTGAACTGAATATTGAAAATTTAGAAAAAGCCCTTAAAACCAAAGTGGCCTTGGTGAGCTCCAGAAAATCTACGGGAATAACCGATTTAAAGAATATTATTCAAAATTATAACCAGCTCAACACGGAACCCTGCTTGAATGCTTCTAGCATAGACCTCGATTATTTTGAAAATCTAAAGCGAATCTATCCCAATCAAAATCTGTATAAATTATGGCTGGTTATCACTCAAGATGTGAATTACGGTGAATTATCCAAAAACAAACTGGAAATTGATTCCTTTTCCAAATCGGATAGTGAGCTCAAAAAAATGCAACACAAAGAAACCATCAAACGGTACCAATTTATAAATGAAATTTTAAAGGAAAATAAAACTGTTGATACCACTAAAGCACTTGGCTTACGGAGTAAATTAGACCGTATTTTGATGCATAAATTTGGAGGATATGCTATTTTCTTTGGTGTTTTATTTCTCATTTTTCAATCGGTTTTTGAATGGTCCAGTATTCCAATGGATTACATTGATGAAACATTCGCCAATTGGAGCACATGGCTTGGCGAAACATTACCACCGGGAAAACTTACAGACCTTATCACGCAAGGTATTATTCCCGGAATTGGCGGTGTGGTAATTTTTATTCCACAAATTGCGTTTTTATTTCTTTTCATATCGCTTTTAGAAGAAAGTGGATACATGAGCCGTGTTGTTTTTTTAATGGATAAATCCATGCGTCGATTTGGACTTAGCGGTAAAAGTGTAGTTCCTTTAATTTCGGGTACGGCATGTGCAATTCCTGCCATTATGGCTACTCGTAATATTGAGAACTGGAAAGAACGTTTGATAACAATTTTAGTTACCCCTTTTACTACCTGTTCAGCTCGCATACCTGTATACACCATTCTAATTGCTTTAGTCATTCCTAATACAAAAATTTTGGGTTTAATCAATCTGCAAGGTTTAACCTTGATGCTGCTTTACCTAATTGGTTTTGTAATGGCTATTTTATCTTCTCTTGCCTTGAATAAAATTTTAAAATTCAAGTCTAAAAGTTTCTTTGTAGTTGAAATGCCTAACTACAAAATACCTTATTACAAAAATGTAGCTATAAATGTTATCGAAAAAACCAAAGCTTTTGTCTTTGGAGCCGGTAAAATAATTGTTTCTCTCTCAATAATACTTTGGTTTTTAGCCTCATATGGACCTACAGAAAATTTTAAAAATGCCGAATCCATTGTTAAAGGTGATTCTCAAAATTTAGCTTTAGAAGAAGAAGATTTGAATGACAAAATCGCATCGTACAAGCTGGAAAACTCTTACATTGGACTATTGGGCAAATCAATAGAACCGGTTATAAAACCTTTGGGTTACGATTGGAAAATTGGGATAGGAATAATTGCATCATTTGCAGCTCGAGAGGTCTTTGTGGGAACATTAGCTACGATTTATAGTGTGGGAAGTCATCAAGAGGAAGAAAACACCATCAAACTTCGTATGAAAAATGAAACTCATTCAGATACGGGTAAACCTGTTTACACTTTTGCTTCAGGCATCTCATTACTACTCTTTTATGCATTTGCCATGCAGTGCATGAGTACTTTGGCCATTGTAAAAAAAGAGACCAATTCTTGGAAATGGCCAATGATTCAACTCTTTTTCATGAGTGGATTGGCATATATTTGTGCTCTATTGGCATTTCAGTTTTTGAAATAAATTCATTTTCAACACATTAAAAAATTATTAGAAAAAACGTTATTTATAATTTGTCTAAATAAATTCTAGGTATTACTTTTGCACCGTAGAATTAATCTAAATAAAAAATGAAAAAACGTTTTCCCCTATTTTTCTTCTCATTCTTATTTGCATTGAATGCCTTTAGTCAACAAGAACAGCCAACCGATACTTTAAAATTAGATGGCGTTATTTTAGAACCCAAAAAAAACAGTCCGGAAAGATTACCTGAAATTAAACAAAATGTGTTGTTTTCTGGTAAAAAAAATGAAGTTTTAAAACTATCCAATATTAACGGCAACTTTGCCACCAACAATAGTAGAGAAATATTTTCACGAATTCCGGGTGTTACCATTTGGGAAAACGAAGGTTCTGGAATCCAAATTAATGTAGGGGTACGCGGATTAAGTCCAAACAGAAGTTGGGAGCTCAATACGCGTCAAAACGGATACGATATCTCGTCTGATGTATTTGGTTATCCGGAAGCCTATTACAACCCACCATTGGAAGCCGTTGAAACCATTGAATTGGTTCGCGGGGGTTCTTCTTTACAATTTGGCCCTCAATTTGGCGGTATGTTGAATTATGTCTTAAAAAGAGAAACCAAAAAGAAATTTTCTTTTGAAACGC
>JANJWE010000289.1 GCA_024709705.1 Flavobacterium sp.
AATCGGTTAAAGATATTTTTAAATCTTTCGCCATTTTTTCTACAAGTGCATACGCTTCCGGATGTACAGCCGAATTATCCAATGGATTTTTCCCATTGTGAATACGAACAAACGCAGCCGCTTGTTGAAACGCTTTATCACCCAATCGTGGCACTTTTTTCAACTGTTTTCGGTCTTCAAACGGACCGTTTTCTGAACGAAATGCCACAATGTTTTCGGCCATTTTTTCGCCAATTCCGGAAACATAACTCAACAACGATTTACTGGCGGTATTTAAGTTGACACCCACAGAATTCACACAACGAACTACAACCGTGTCTAATTCTTCCTTCAACTTCGTTTGATCCACATCGTGTTGGTATTGTCCTACTCCAATGGATTTGGGGTCGATTTTTACCAACTCGGCTAACGGATCCGCCAAACGTCTTCCGATAGACACCGAACCCCGAACGGTGACATCATATTTCGGAAATTCATCCCGAGCAATTTTGGAAGCCGAATAAACAGATGCTCCGGCTTCAGAAACCACAAAAACCTGAACAGGCTTATCGAATGCAATTTTTTTGATGAAAAATTCAGTTTCACGACTGGCTGTTCCGTTACCAATTGAAATCGCTTCAATATTGTAAGCATTCACCATCGAACGAATTTTTTTCATCGCCATAGCATGTTCGTTTTGGGGCGGATGCGGATAAATGGTTTCGTTATACAACAAATCGCCTTTTTCATCCAAACAAACCACTTTACAACCCGTGCGATAGCCCGGGTCTATGGCCAGAATTCGCTTTTCTCCCAAAGGCGGAGCCAACAAAAGCTGACTCAAATTTTGGGCAAAAACTTCAATCGCTTTGGCATCCGCTTTAGTTTTAAATTCTTGAAGTGTTTCGTTGGAAATAGCCGGTTCGAGCAATCGTTTGTAACTGTCTTTTATCGCTAATTTTAATTGATGTGCCGTTTCTTTGTTATTTTTAATCGTATTATTTTCGATGAATTCGATAGCTTCTTCGGGTTCGATTTCGATATTCATTTTTACAAAACCTTCGGCTTCGGCACGCAACATGGCCAATAATCGGTGCGATGGTGCTTTCGAAAGGGGTTCGGCCCAATCAAAATACTGATTGAATTTTTGAGCGGCTTCGTCTTCTTTTTTTGATTTCACCACTTTAGTTGAAACAATGGCTTTTCGCTGAAATAAACGACGGAGATTTTTTCGAATAAACGTGTTTTCATTGATCCATTCGGCAACAATGTCTCGTGCTCCTTGTAAGGCTTCATCTTCATTAGCAACTTGATTATTCAAATATTTAGACGCAATAAATTCAATGTCATCGCTGTTTTGAGCCATGATGATTTTGGCCAACGGTTCCAATCCTTTTTCGCGAGCCACATCGGCTTTGGTTTTTTTCTTTTTCTTATAAGGAAGATAATAATCTTCTATTTCCTGTAAATCGAACGAATTTTCAATTTTCAACTTTAATTCCGCCGACAATTGTCCTTGCTCTTCAATAGCTTTTAAAATGGATTCTTTTCGCTTAACAATTTCCTCAAATTGTTTGTTGAGTTTGAAAATTTGTTCGATTTGCACTTCATCTAAATTTCCGGTTTGGTCTTTTCGGTAACGGGAAATGAAAGGGATAGTGCAGTCTTCATTTAACAGATTAATTGTGTTTTCAACTCCTTTAGTGGGAAGTTGTGTGGCGTTTTGAATATATTGGATGTTGGTCATTAGGTAATAAATTCTAAATAATTTTGTTTGTTAATTACTTCAAATGTTGCTTCCGGATAAGCTTTTGCAAAAGCAATTGGAATTTTAGATTTCTTATTTTCACTCCATTTGAATTCAAAAGCATTGATACTATCTGCTTCGGTTTCTAACCAATCTAATTCTTGTTGGTCATAGGTTCGCCAAAAATAATTATGTTTTGACATTTTTTGATAGGCTTGTTTTTTCATTCGTTCAGAGGCAAGATAATTTTCCCATAAATCGCCAACATCTGTTCGGTTATTCAACGAAGTAAAATTATTAATAATGGCATTTCGGATACCATTATCATAAAAATACCAACGGCTTGATTTGGTTATTTCTTTGCGAAGATTTCTTGAAAAACCTTCTACTTTGAACAAAATAAACACTTTAGACAACAAATCTAAATAACGTTCTACCGTGTTTTTAGACATTTGCAATTGATTTCCTAACTCTTGCAACGAAACTTCTTTGCCAATTTGAAATGCAATCAATCGCAGTAAATCATAAATTTTATCTGCGTTCTTAATACCTTCAAAAATTAAAATATCTTTCAACAGATAAGCATTCACTATTTCTTTTAAATAATCTTTTTTTTCATCCCATGATTCATAATGAGTCAACTCAGGATAGCCGCCATAAAGTAATCGGGTTTCTAAATTTTCAGTAGTTTGTTTATAATTTTCAAACTGTAAAAACTCTAATTGTGCCAACGGAAATAAATACAATGTGCTTTTTCTTCCTACCAATGGTTCACCTAATTTATTGGCTAAATCAAACATAGACGAACCGGTTGCAATGACTTTTATTCCATCTATGGTATCTACTATGAATTTCAAAATCAGACCAATATCTGTAATATTCTGAGCTTCATCGATAACTAATAGGGAAATATTTTGCAATAATTTTGAATAGTTAGCCAAACTTCTCTCTTCCAACAAACGAGTATCGTTGACGTCTTCACCATTTAGTTGAAGTACTTTTTCATCTGCACTTTCCAAATATTTTTTTATCAGTTGCGTTTTGCCTACTCGTCTTGCTCCCAATAAAATTAATACTTTATTCGGTTTTAATTTGGATTGAAAATCAGCTAACACAGCTCTTTTATAATAATTCATTTTCAAAATTGAATTAGCATTGAAAGAACAAAGATAGTAAAAAAATGTAAATTCCGTCAGTTGATTGACGGAATTTAGCTAAATTGAGTCAGTTGATTGACGGAATTTACAAAAATATGTAAATATCAAACAATATAAAATGAATTTAATCCATTAATTCAGTGGCATTTACCTCTAATACAGAAGCTATTTTGTTTATGGTTACTAAATTTAACTTCACTTTTCCATTTTCCAGTTTGGCATAATGACTTTGGGAACAACCAATCTGTTGTGCCACAAATTCTTGTGTAAGGTTTTTATCGTTTCTGAGTTGACGAATTTTTTGTAAGGTTTTAGAAGACATAGCATTGCATTAAAACATGAATAACTGTTTTAGGCTAATTTGTTTTGGGTTTTACAAAAGTAGAAAGAAAAAAAAATGATTCCTACAAATTTTAAGTGTTAATTTTAGTCAGATTCTGACTAGATTTATTGTTTTTAACTCCTTATATTTGGAATTATCAAGTTAATAATCAAATTTTTAAGGGTTTAAAAGGACTAACCACCCACTTGTGACACAATACAAAAAATGCCTTTCTAGTTTTTTGTAAGTACTTTTTAGAAACAAATTGTTGACTATTGAAGTTTGTTGAGCAACAATTTGAACGACCAAACAAACACAAAAAAGCAGCCTTACTTTTTTATATGTTTTCGACGACATAGTAAGACTGCAATTCATTTAATTAATGCAAATTTATGAAAAATTTTAAAAATTACCTCTTACTGATTTTTGCCGTTTTTTTTGTTGCTTGTGCCTCAGAAGAAGAAATAACATCAACAACGAGTAAAATGCCAGAGGCGGCAAAAACCCCTGAAATGACAAATTTCAGGAACTCAATGATTGAATGGTTAAAAATTAAAAACTCACCCAGTTTTAAAATAAATGTTACCGCTGAAAAAGAAGAAAAAACAAAAAATGACATCTTATTAGAGAATGCAGAGCTACTTCTAATAGCAAATGGATTAGAATCAGCTGTTGAAGCGTCAAAAAAAAGAGACGATAATGCCTCTATCATTACAATGGCATTGCAACTTTATGCTGAAAAAACCAAAATTGTAACCTCTAACTAAACAAAGACATGAAAAAAATCATTTTACTTTTAGCCTTCTTTTTAAGCATCACTACTTTTGCTCAAAAAACAGTATATATTTTTAATTTTTCCAGCTATAACGTTCAGGTTGGAGAAATTCAAACAAGATCAACCGCTACTTCCTCTTATCCTAGATTTAGAACTAATTATTCAGGAGGAATTATCAATGTTCCGTCAGGTACTACCTATACATTAGAAAACCCAAATGTAAATTATTTTCCGTTTTATTCTCCCACAAGTGTGCCTTATATTAATGCTTGGCAAAGACAATTTACTGCCGGTGCTACTTGGGCTAATTTTCTAAGTACTAACTTAAATAATGCTTTGGCTTTACCACAAAGATTTAATTTTATTAAGTTTCAAGTTGGTCCTAATGGCTCGCTTGGCGGTGGTAATTTATCTTTTGATGGTAATAATGGCCCTGTATTTTTAGATGGAATTGGTTGGGAAGCTTCTTATGAAGAAAATGGAATGACAGTTGGCGGTGGCATAATAGTTATTTATGATAATTAATTTAAATTTCTCCCCAAATGATTAACATCATTTGGGGGTTTAAACTCTATTAAAATGAAAACAATACTTAAATCTATTTTTTTTTTACTTCCTTACTTTCTTTACTCTCAACCTAATTACCTAAAAACATGGGCAACTTATTTCGGGGATGAGAGTATGAAAATAATAGATAGTGAAATGGATAGCCAAGGAAATATCTATTTTGTGGGTGGAGTTCTTATAAATACTAATGGTCAATTTAATTTAGCTACACCTAATGCATTTCAAACAACCTATGGTGGAGGTCAATTTGATGGTTTTTTGTCTAAATTCAATCAAGAAGGAAATTTACTTTGGGCAACCTATTTAGGTGGCAATGGCATTGATTATATT
>JANJWE010000159.1 GCA_024709705.1 Flavobacterium sp.
CGTGTGTTGGAAACGGTATCGCTAAATGTATTACGAGTTCCAAAATTAGCAAGCGTAGTGATGTCTTTCTGCAATCGTTCTGAAGAAACCGATTCAATAATCTCGTATATTCTCGAATCGGTTTGAGCCAAGCAGCTTACCGATATAAAAATGAATAGTAGTTGTATAAATTTCATATCCTTTTCTTTCAAAGATACAAATTGTATTTCCATGAAAGAAAAGGATAGGATAAAAAGAAATAATGCAATTATAATTTGTTCATATTGGCTGCCAAAGTCTCAATGAATTTTGAGATTGGCCCTTTGATCATCATCGCCATCATGGGGTTAAATTCACCTTGAAATGCCAATTGAACCTCCGAACTGTTTTCGGATAACGATTGAATATTTCCGGTTAAAGTAAAAGGGAGTTTATCTGAAGCTGCTCCCAAAACAACTTGACTTGGAGCGTTTTTTTCTTTCATTTTTAATTTGATTTCCGGCATTCCTTTTAAACCGAATATAAAGGAATCTTCTCCGGTTACTTCAAATTTGGCAATAGTATCCGGCATTAATTTTTCAAAATTTCGAACATCACTCAAAGATTCAAATAAATACTGAGCTGATTTTTCTACGGTAACTTTTGGGCTTTCTAAATTCATTTTTTGTTGTCTGTTATCAGTTGTCGGTTGTCGGTTATCAGTTGTCTGATGTCGATAAACTGAATTTCTATTTTCTTTATTCTATATTCTTTTTTCTAAACTAAACTTCCACACCCCAAGTGGATGGACTTACTCGCCATTCTTGTAAAGTGTGTTGTTCTTCTTCTGTGATATACTTTTTGGCAACGGCCAATTCCAATAAATTGTCATAATTTGATAACGTATGCAATGTAACATTGGCTTTTTTAAAGTTTTCAGTTGAAACATCAAATCCGTAAGTGAATATAGCAACCATACCTTTTACATTCGCTCCGGCTTCTTTTAAAGCTTCAACGGCCAACAAACTACTGTTTCCGGTACTGATTAAATCTTCTATAACGACCACATTTTGTCCTTTTTGCAAAAAACCTTCCACTTGGTTTTGGCGACCGTGTTTTTTGGGTTCCGGACGAACGTAAACAAAGGGAAGCCCCATGTACTCGGCAACCAACATGCCAATTCCTATTGCACCGGTGGCCACTCCGGCAATAACATCGGGTTTTCCATATTCTTTTTCAATGTGTTTGGAAAATTCTTCTCGAATGTAATTTCGAATCGGTGGAAATGAGAGCGTTACCCGATTGTCACAATAAATAGGTGATTTCCATCCCGAAGCCCATGTAAAAGGATTTTTGGGATTTAATTTAATTGCGTTTATTTGTAAAAGCAATTCGGCTGTTTTTTTAGCTGTATCTTTATTAAAAATCATAGTACAAATGTATAAAGTTTTTGTGAACGACAAGCCACTTTTTTTGACAAATCAGATACAAAAAGAAACTGATTTTCAATTGTTTTTATTGGATAGTGTTGATATAAAAGAACTTATCATCAAAATCTTTAAAAATAAAGTGGACAAAGCCTTTTTATACCATCCGGATGAAAAAGAAATCCTCAAAAAGTTGAAAGCTAAAATTCCGGTTGAAAAAGCCGGTGGCGGATTGGTTTTTAATGATAAAAAGGAAGTTTTATTCATATTTCGCAATAAAAAATGGGACTTACCTAAGGGCGGAATTGAAAAAGGAGAAGAAATTGAAGATACAGCCCTTCGTGAAGTGGAAGAAGAAACCGGAGTTAAAAATTTAAAAATCACACGTAAATTGACGAAAACCTATCATATTTTCAAACGTAACGGTCGTTATAAATTGAAAATCACTCATTGGTTTGAAATGAAAACTTCTTTTTCCGGTAAAATGACCGGGCAATTGGAAGAGGGAATCGAAAAAGTAGAATGGATCAAACCCGAAAATATTGCTTCATGTTTGACCAATTCTTATGAAAATATTAAATTGTTATTTGAAAAAGAATCAGTTTAATTATTTCAAAATTCGGTAAACCGGGTAGGAAAGATGAGACGACTCGTAATATTGTGAGTTTTTATAAATCCAGTCCAATTGTGCCGAACCATTTTCTGCAAATGCCTTATCTTCGGCTTTTTTCTTATCTAATTTTTCTTTCAAACTTGGATTCTTCTTCAAAATCTCAACGGCCAAATCTTCAAAAACATAAGCCGAATAACCTTCTTTTTGTTGTAAAACAGCATCAAAAAAGTTCCAATTGAAAAATGAATCCGGAGCTTCGGGCTCTAATGTTTCCAATAAATATTTCACGCCAAATTGTTGTGTGGAAATGATATAGTCACCTTTTTGGAATTTGACTTTTTCAATCGATTTGGTTACTGTTGTATTGAAATGTTGATAATGTCCTTCATAAGCATTTGAACTTGTTTTGTAATCGGCAATTTTATATTTCTCCACTTCTATAAGTGTATCTTTTTCCAATGCAGTCATTTGAATTTGATTCAATTTTAATAAATCAATCACATTCCACCATGATTTAGGAATGACATAGGCGGAAGGAATGGATACTGATTTAGTAGGAACATAATGGGAATAATAAGGAATTTGCTTTTTAAAAGGTTTCTTTTGATCGTAAAACAATCGGTCTTTGCCTGAAACTTCACTTTTTTTGTAACCCGACTCAAAACCTAAAAATTCAATTTGCTCCACTTTTGTACTGTCAATTTTCCATTGTAAGGGATAGGATTTTCCGGCAGAAAAAGTCTTTGCATTATTTGCTTTTAAAGTTTTAATCTTTTGAAAATTGGCATCGGTGTAGAGTAACGTTTCTACCATAAATTCATAGGTCACTTTTACACGGTCTTCATATTTTTTGAGCATATGTGTTTCCGGCATGTAACCCATCGTATGAAATAAAGAAGCATAACCGGTTGAATATCTGGGTAAATCCATCATTTGTGAAAACCCTTTATCCGGTGTTGCTCCATAAACCGTAACATAAGGAATACTTTCAATTTTCTTTTTCAACAACTGTTTTCTGAGGGCAGGCGTCATTTCATTTTGTAAAAAGTTACCCAAATCTGTACCCAATTTTTGATGTTGGGTTTGAATGTAAGTAAACACATATTGGTAATCGGCACCATTACTTACGTGATTGTCAATAAATACATCCGGTTTTACGAGATGGAAAATTTCAGCAAAACTTCGTGCATTTTTGGTGTCTGATTTCACAAAGTCACGATTCAAATCATAATTTCGGGCATTTCCTCTAAACCCGTAGGCTTCCGGTCCGTTTTGATTGGCTCTTGAAAAGGAATTTCGATTCAAAGTTCCGCCTATGTTATAAAAGGGAATCATGGCTACAATTGTATTTTTAGGTATTGGAATTTTTTGCAAAACCAAATCTCGAAAAAGTAGCATAGAAGCATCTACACCATCGGGTTCGCCGGGATGGATATTGTTATTAATCAATACAATGGCTTTGGATTGATTTTTTGAAAGATCAAAATTTCTATCCGGATTATATATCATAAGATGTAAAGGTTCACCTGAATCCGTTTGCCCCATTTCTTTGATTTCTAATGTATTGTGTTGAGCAGCCAAGTTTTTGTAAAAAAGCATTGCTTCTTCATAAGTTGCTGTTTGATTTTTATTTCCTTTTTCATAAGGTGTTTGCCAATTGGAATTTTGAGCAAAAACAAAAAAAGGTAGAATATTAAAGAAGAATGCTAGTTTATTTTGGAACATAAAGTTATTTTATTTTTACAGATTCAGGAACTAAAACGGTAAAATCGCCACCGTTTCTGATTACATCGCGAACGATGCTTGAACTTATATACGAAGTTTTTGAGGCTGTCAACAAGAAAACCGTTTCTATTTTGGATAAACGGCGGTTGGTATGGGCAATGGCTTTTTCAAATTCAAAATCGGCCGGATTGCGTAAACCACGAAGAATAAATTCGGCTTTTTCTTTTTTGCACAAATCGATGGTTAAGCCTTCGTAGGTAATTACGCGAACTTTGGGTTCATCTTTAAAAGCTTCTTGAATGAACTTTTTACGTTCTTCCAAGGAAAACATATATTTTTTTTCAGCATTCACACCAATAGCCACAATAACTTCATCAAACAAGGAAATACCTCGTTGAATGATATCAAAATGCCCTAATGTAATAGGGTCAAACGAACCGGGAAATATTGCTTTTTTCATACTTAATTTGGTTTTAAAGCCAATTCAATGGCATTATCAAACAATTCCGTCAACGAAATTCCCGCAACTTTAGCTTGTTGCGGTAAAATACTTTCAGTTGTCATGCCCGGAATGGTATTCATTTCCAGCATGTAGGGTTCGTTATTTACGATAATAAATTCACTTCGTGAAAAGCCCTTC
>JANJWE010000173.1 GCA_024709705.1 Flavobacterium sp.
GGAGAATTATCATCAACCACCAATATATGAAAAGGCATATCCAAATTGAATACGGCTCTGATTATGGCTTCAATATTTTCTATTTCATTGTAAGTAGGAATTACAACTAATCCGTGATTCATAAAAAAACAATTTCACAACAAAAGTAAACTTTTTATAAATGTTGCATCATAATAAAATTATAATATACACGAATCTATAAAAATTGGTACTTTTACATCGCGATTATGGATTACATTTTAGAACCCAGAATAATAGAAAGTAAAGATTGGGCAACAGTATTGTTTGTTCTATGTTTGGTATTGGTTGTTGTAACCAAAACTTTTTTTGAAGCTCGCTTTAGTGAATTCATCCGATTAATTGTTACCGATAAGTATATAAAAATTTACAAAGATCCTTCTCACATTATGAGTTGGTTTACCATTTCACTTTTTGTAGTTCAATTGATATCTTTTAGTTTTTTTATATTGATTCTTTTAGATTTCATAGGCTTGGGATCAAAAACGGATGGAATTAAATTCATCCAAATCATAACTTTACTGGGCGTATTTGTTCTCTCAAAATATCTGATAGAAAAAATAATTGCCACATCCTTTAACATTGAAGATTTTACGGAGCAATTCAACCTTCAAAAAGTAAGTTACAGAACGCTTTTAGGATTAATATTGTTACCCATTAATGTTTTACTTTATTACAATTCCTTTTCTTCAGAAATATTACTCTATGGAATTTTAGCTTTTGTACTGATTTTTAACGGATTTACTTATCTCTTGTCATTAAAATCGTATCAAAATTTACTATTTAGTAAGTTGTTTTATTTTATTTTGTATCTTTGTGCCCTTGAAATAGCACCCTATTTCTTTATGTATTATTGGTTTACCAAACGATAGTGTTTACAACAATTCCGATATGAAAGTGAAAACAATTTTGGTGTCGCAACCAGAACCAAAAGTAGAAAATTCTCCTTACTTTGAGCTTGTACAGAAGCATAAAGTAAAAATCGATTTCAGACCCTTTATTCATGTCGAAGGTGTTCCCGTTAAAGAAATAAGATCACAAAAAATAGATTTAAATCATTTTACCGCCATTATACTTACCAGTAAAAATGCGGTTGATCATTTCTTTAGAGTAGCAGAAGAAATGCGATATAAAGTACCCGAAGACCTTAAATATTTTTGCCAATCTGAAGCAGTAGCTTATTATTTGCAGAAATATGTGGTTTATCGAAAACGAAAAATATATGTGGGTCAAAAAGATTTTGTAGATCTTTCACCGTTGATAAAAAAATACAAAGACGAAAAATTTTTATTACCCGCTTCTGATCAATTAAATTTTGATGTCCCGCAAACTTTAAACAATTTAAAGGTAGATTGGACTCAAGGAATTTTTTACCGAACTGTAATGAGCGATTTGTCTGATTTAGCAGATGTTTATTATGACGTTCTCGCATTTTTTAGCCCAACCGGAATTAAATCCTTGTTTAAGAATTTCCCCGATTTTCAACAAAACAATACCCGTATAGCTGTTTTTGGCAGCACTACTCAAAAAGAAGCTTTAGAGCATGGTTTGCGTGTAGATATTATGGCTCCATCTCCAGAAGCTCCATCTATGACAATGGCTTTGGAGAAATATATTGCCAAAAACAACAAAGACAAATAATTTTTGAATTAGTATATAATTAAAAAGAGTCCCTCAAAAACGTGGGACTCTTTTCGTTTGGTTAGTTAGTAAGAAAATTATAATTGAGGTCCGGACTTTACTAAATTCAGCCCTTCTTCATTATCTGTGTATTGAACGAAATTTTTAATAAACAAACCGGCCAAATTAGTAGCTTTTGCTGTCCACTCTTCCGCATTGGAATAGGTATTTCTAGGATCTAATATTTCGGAAGCTACATCATGTAAAGCTGTTGGTACTTCAAAATTAAAAATAGGAATAATTTGAGTTTCAGCTTTTTCGATTGAACCGTCTAAAATAGCATCAATAATAGCTCTTGTATCTTTGATTGAAATACGCTTCCCAGTTCCATTCCAACCCGTGTTAACCATATAGGCCGTTGCGTTGTGTTGCTCCATCTTTTTTACCAATTCCTCACCATATTTGGTAGGATGTAAAGACAAGAAGGCTTTACCAAAACACGCTGAAAAGGTAGGTTGTGGCTCTGTAACTCCTCTTTCTGTTCCGGCCAATTTAGCCGTAAATCCGGAAAGGAAATAATATTTGGTTTGCTCAGGAGTTAATTTTGAAACCGGTGGCATCACTCCAAAAGCATCCGCCGTTAAGAATATCACTTTGGTAGCATGACCTGCTTTTGAAACCGGTTTTACAATGTTTTGAATATGATAAATAGGGTAAGAAACACGCGTGTTTTGGGTAACAGAACCATCTTTGAAATCAATTTTACCTTGGGCATCTAAAGTTACATTTTCTAATAAGGCGTCCTTTTTGATAGCCCCGTAAATGTCTGGCTCGTTTTCTTTACTTAGATCAATTGTTTTGGCATAGCAGCCTCCCTCAAAGTTAAAAACGCCCTCATCATCCCAACCGTGTTCATCATCACCAATCAGTTCTCTTTTCGGATCGGTTGACAAAGTAGTTTTTCCGGTTCCTGACAAGCCAAAGAAAACAGCTACATCTCCATCCTTCCCTTTGTTTGCCGAGCAGTGCATAGAAGCAATTCCTTGCAGAGGCAAGTAGTAGTTCATCATTGAAAAGAGTCCTTTTTTCATTTCTCCACCATACCATGTACCGCCTATAATTTGAACTTTTTCGGTTAAATTGAAAGCAATGTATACTTCTGAATTTAATCCGTGAGCAGCAAAATCTTTAAAGGAAGTTTTGGAGCCATTCATAACCACAAAATCGGGTTCTCCAAAGTTCTCCAATTCTTGTTCTGTTGGACGTATGAACATGTTTTTTACAAAATGTGCCTGCCAAGCCACTTCCATTATAAAACGAACCTTCAAACGTGTATTCTCATTGGCACCACAAAACGCATCCACCACAAACAATCTCTTCCCTGAAAGTTGACTTACAGTTGTTTCCTTCAAAGCGTTCCAAGTCGTTTGTGAAATAGGCTTATTGTCATTAGGAGCTTTTGGAGAATTCCACCAAATGGTATCTCTTGTCACATCATCTTCTACAATATATTTGTCTTTGGGAGATCTTCCAGTAAACTCACCCGTCATGACATTAACGGCTCCCAGCTCTGAAAGCTGTCCTTTTTCATAACCTTCCAAATGAGAACTTAGTTCTTCATTGTACAAAAATTCAAAAGAGGGGTTGTATATTATTTCTTGGGTATTTTTGATTCCGTATTTTTCTAACGAAATCGTTTTCGTAAATGGGGTGTAAGTCTCCATAAATTTACCGTTTAGTTGTGTTTTAATATTTGGCAAAAGTAAAAATTAATTCTGAATCATTGCCGTTTTAAAATATTTTTATCCTTTTTGTTTAAAAAAATTTAAAAACAAAAGAAACCAAGACCCAATTAATAAGAATCCTCCAATAGGAGTTACAGGTCCTAAGAACGAAAAATCAATGCCAATTACCTGAGAAAGTGCCAACAAGTAAATAGACCCCGAAAACAGAACAACTCCCAAAATAACACCCCAAGAAATATACTTTTGTGCGGCTTCAGAAATTCCTGCATATTTACCTATAAAAAGTAAAAAAAGTGCGTGATACATTTGATAGCGAACCCCTACTTCAAAACTTTGCAATTGAGACTCGGTTAAAACCGATTTTAAAGCATGTGCCCCAAAAGCTCCAAAAATTATAGAAGTTAAACCCAGGAAGAGTCCTATTAATACAATCTTATCTTTCATTTTTTGTATTTAAAAAAACAAAGCTACAGATTTAATTACAAATCATCAATCGAATTAACACAGTTAAATTTGTTAGAAATATAACATTTCATTACTTTCGTGTGATTTTTTAATACATTTATGAGAACTATTCTAATTTTAGGAGCCGGTAGATCGGCATCGTCATTAATTCAATATCTTTTAAACAAATCTACTTCTGAAAATTTGCATTTGGTTATTGCCGATTTATCTTTAGAATTAGCTCAAAAAAAGACTCAAAATCATCCCAATGCTACTGCAATTCAACTGGACATAGCCAATATAGAAAACAGACAAAAAGAAATTCAAAAAGCATCGATAGTAATCTCAATGCTACCGGCTCATCTTCATATTGAAATTGCTTTAGATTGTATTGCTTTTCAAAAACATCTGGTTACAGCCTCCTATATAAGCCCAAAAATGCAAGAGCTCAACAATCTTGCTATCGAAAACGGACTCATTTTTATGAATGAAATTGGGTTAGACCCAGGAATCGATCACATGAGTGCCATGAAAGTAATTGATGAAATAAGAGAAAAAGGAGGGAAAATGATTCAATTTGAGTCGTTTTGCGGTGGATTGGTGGCTCCGGAAAGCGATACCAACTTATGGAATTATAAATTTTCTTGGAATCCCAGAAATGTGGTTTTGGCAGGGCAAGGTGGGGTTTCAAAATTTATTCAAGAAGGCAAATACAAATACATTCCTTACAACAAACTTTTCCGCAGAACCGAATTCTTAGAAGTTGAGGGTTATGGTCGTTTTGAAGGATATGCCAATCGGGATTCTCTAAAATATAGAAGTATTTATGGTTTAGATGCTATACAAACCATGTATCGAGGTACACTTAGAAGAGTGGGCTATTCGAAAGCTTGGGATATGTTGGTCCAATTAGGGATGACTGATGACAGTTATACGATGGAAAACTCAGAACATATGTCGTATCGTGACTTTACCAACTCATTTTTAGCTTATCACCCAACCGATTCTGTTGAATTAAAATTGAGACATTATTTAAAAATAGATCAAGACGATGTCATTTGGGATAAATTTGTAGAATTGGATCTCTTTAATGCTACCAAAAAAGTAGGCATAGCCAATGCGAGTCCGGCTCAAATTCTTGAAAAAATTCTCGCTGAAAAATGGGCTCTTCAACCAGAAGATAAAGACATGATTGTCATGTATCACAAATTTGGTTACGAAATTAACGGTGAAAAAAAACAAATTGACAGCACCATGGTTTGTATTGGAGAAGACCAAACCTACACGGCTATGGCAAAAACAGTTGGCCTTCCTTTGGCTATGGCAACTTTACATATACTTAACGGAACTATTACTACACCAGGAGTACAACTACCTATTCAAAAAGAAGTATACCTCCCTATTTTGAAAGAATTGGAATCCTTTGGAGTGGTGTTTCATGAGAAAAATGTACCTTATATGGGCTACAATCCTAACAACGTAGGAAGTTAATTTTATTTTGAAGTGTCCTTGTGCTTATTGATTTCGTCTTGTAGTTGACGTCCTAATTTTTGTTCTTTTTCCAAAGCTTTTTGCTTATAGGATTCAAATTCTGATTCCAATTTTGTGTAGTGTTCCACTGCATCGTTTGAGACACGTTTGGCATTGGAGAATCTAAAAACATAAACCGTTAAAAGCACTACTAAAATCAGGACTATACTCCACATCAAAAGTGAGTAATTAGATTTTGAAATGGGTTTGCCCAAGAAAGAAATGGAATCTTGAGCCAAAAGCAATTTTTGAAGTTCTTCCGATTTTACCTTTAATGAATCTTTGATTTGATTTGTCAATTGATTTTGATTTTGCAATTCTTTTTGACTTTCCTCTATTTTTATTTTCAGACTCGCAACCGAATCCAAACTACTCCTCTTCAACATCTCCAACTCATCCCTTTTTACTACTTTATATTCCTGAAAATTATTAGACTTTTGAAAAACTGCATCAAATTGGTTGGAAAGTCTATCTTGTGCTGATGCTTTATAAATTTCTGCTTGCGGTACACACATCAAGAAAAAGAGAAAAAGAACAATTGTAAGTTTCATAATTCGATTGATTTAGTGGATTGATTGAAAAAGAGTCAGTAAACAAATTTAATTTTTTAATTGGTAGATTCCTAAAAAATTGAAAGATTAACACTCACTAATTAACCCAGACCTTACATATCAAAAGCAAAAATTAAAAAAATATTATAAATTATGCTATTTTTTCTATTTTTGATATAAAAATAAAAGCATGAAAATCAATTCACTTCAAATTGAAATTGACGGCATAGACAAAGAAATTCTTCGCTATTTAATGGAAGATGCCCGAAAACCCGTATTGCAAATTGCACACAAAATAGGAATTTCGGGAGCAGCCATTCATCAACGATTGAAAAAACTAGAAGAAGCTCAAGTAATATCTGGGTCTAAATTTATTATAAATCCAAAAGTTTTAGGATACAAAACCATGGCTTTTATTGGCATATATCTTGAAAAAGCATCCAGTAATTCTGAAGCTGTTAGAGAATTAAAAAAAATTCCGGAGGTCTTAGAATGTCATTATACTACCGGAAATTGGAGTATTCTCATTAAAATTATTTGTAGAGATAACGAACATTTGATGCAACTACTCAACAAAAAAATTCAACCTATTGATGGTGTTTCCAGAACTGAAACTTTTATTTCATTGGAACAACAGATTGAAAGACAAATTCAATTGTAGTTTCAAGTTTAAAGTTTCAGGTTTCAGGTTTCAGGTTTTGTATAATTTTAGATTTTATAACAAGTAGGTCCTTTTTATTCAAAAAAAAATCCGTCACTTTCGTAACGGATTCTATTTTTTGTATTTCTAATTAGTCTCTGGACCCAAACACTTGAAGAGCCCAATACAATAACGAAGCCAAAGCTCCAATTGCAGCAACCAAATAGGTTCTGGCTGCCCATTTAAGTGAATCTTCAGCACCGGCATATTCCTGTTGCCCTACCATATTTGCTTTTTTGAGCCATACCAAAGCTCTGTTACTTGCATCGTATTCTACCGGAAGCGTTATAAAACTAAAGGCAGTTGCAACGGCCATTAAGAGTAATCCGGCAACAGCTATATAAAACCCGAAAGTACTTCCCGAAGCTGCACCTAAAATCAAACCTCCAATAACCAACCATTGCGACATTCCCGATGAAACACTTACAACGGGAACCAACTTAGAACGCATTGTCAACCATTCATAAGCCGTGGCATGTTGCACCGCATGTCCTACCTCGTGAGCTGCAACAGCCGCCGCCGCTGCATTCAGTTGGTTGTAAACGGCTTCACTTAAGTTAACGGTTTTATCAACGGGATTGTAGTGGTCGGTCAATCGCCCCGGGGTTGAAATTACTTTCACATCATAAATTCCGTGATCTTCCAACATGCGTTGTGCAATTTCTGCTCCACTCATTCCATTTCGCAATTGCACTTTCGAATAAAAGTCAAATTTTCGCTTCAATTGATTGCTTACCAACCAACTTACTAATGCGATAACTCCAATTAAAATATAATATCCAATCATTTTTTTATTTTTTTTTAAATATACAAAAAAGGTATCAAATTGTAAGCCAAATTTACGGAATGCCAAATTGGCATAATCCTTAAAACACTAACCCAAACACAAAACGGTTGTTCCCATTCTCGTTGATGTTGTTTATCACTGAACCAAAATCTGATTTATAGCGACCTCGGGTTAAAGCAAATTCGTATCCGGCATTGAGTCGAATAGGAAATGATTTGCGAAACAAATAAAGCGAAACAGAAGGTCCGGCATAAAACATTTGATTTCTGATGCTAATATGACCACTATTGGTCTCGGGGTTGAGATTGTCTAAATCAATGGTATTGCTTTTGGAATAAATATCGATATCATTTCCGGTAAAAGCCAAAGACAAACCCGTGGTAAATGCAAATTTTTCTTGATTGACTACATTGTAGTGCACTCTTGCACGGGTATCGAAACCGCGTTGTAAAACCTCGACGCTGTTTTTATCCGGATTAGCATAAATAAATCCAAATTCGATGTCGCCCGACATTTTTTCGCCAAAAATTTCAAATCCTATCATAAACTCGGGTAAGGTTTCGTTGAGTTCCGTTATATTTTGACTTTTCAATTTTCGATTCAAATTAAACGAATTATTTACTAAAACAGAAGCTCCAATTCTCATATTAACCACAACTTTGGAGGAGCAAACCGTATCTTTTGGCTGTGCTTCTTCTTGAGACCAAACCGACATAAAAGATAAAACGAATAATGCAAGTACTACTTTTTTCATGTTTTTGATGTTTTTGATGTTTGAAACTTAAAATTAACAGGAATCAATGGCTTTCCTGACTATTTTAGGAAATTATTATAATTTGTATCAAAAAAAATGCCACAAACCGAACCTATATTCCATTTGTGGCATTACTATTAATGTTTAGATTATCCTACCAAATTGATAATTTTCCCCGGTACAATAATCACTTTATTCGGTGTTCTACCCTGGAGTTGTGCTTGGGTTCGTTCGTCTGCCATTACAATTTCTTCAATTTGAGAAGCCGTTAAATCCAACGGTAACTTGATGGTAAAACGCATTTTTCCGTTAAACGAAACCGGGTATTCTTTTTCGGATTCTATTAAATATTTCTCTTCAAAAATTGGGAAAGCTACGGTTGAAATCGAACCTTCGTGACCTAGTTGATTCCATAATTCCTCGGCGATATGCGGAGCATACGGCGAAACTAAGATAGCCAACGGTTCCAAAATTTTTCGGTGGTTGCATTTCAACTGAGCCAATTCGTTCACACAAATCATAAATTGTGAAACCGAAGTATTGAACGAGAAATTCTCGATGTCTTCTGTTACTTTTTTGATGGTCTTGTGGAGCGATTTATACATTTCTGCTGTTGGTTCGTCATTGGTAACAATCAAACCGTTATCATCAAAATACAATCGCCATAATTTTTTTAAGAATCCGGAAACACCGGTAATTCCGGCGGTATTCCATGGTTTTGCTTGTTCTAATGGTCCAAGGAACATCTCGTATAAACGCAAGGTATCGGCTCCGTATTGGTTGCAAATATCGTCGGTTTTGACTACGTTAAACCACCTTTTAGACATTTTCTCAATTTCTCTATGAACAATAAATTTTTCATCTCGGCATAAAAAATTCGCATCTTTAAATTCATTCCAAAATCTCAATTTTTCAATCTCAATTATTTCATCTGATGAATTAATATTGTTTACATCTACTCTAATTGGTGAAATTAAATACTCTAAAGAATACTTTTCGGTTAATATTTTTTCTTTTTCATCCATCGTCAAATCAAAATTATCTAAAATATAATTAAATAATTCATTTATATTTT
>JANJWE010000189.1 GCA_024709705.1 Flavobacterium sp.
GTAGAGGCTAGATATCCAAAAAAAGGGTCGGCTATGGTAGAGGCTTTCAATGTACAAGCAATAGGACCGTTAACATCGCAAGAGATATCGGCAACTACTTTAAGTTTGCAATCGGGAGCTTTAAGCATTTCTTGAGTTAAGATATAAGGAGCTCCATTTCCATAAAAATGACCAGCCATAAAAATATCGGCCACTTTTGTAAAACGTTCAAAATCAGAAACGTATTCAGATGGGTTTTGATAAAAATCGGTATTGTTTAAAACCAAACCGTCTTTTCTTTTATTGTAATCCAAAACATCTATTTGAACATATACAGGCTCAGAATACGATTTGTTTAAAAAATCGGAAACGCCAACTTGTTTCATTTTTAGGGCATCCAAAATTTCTTTGGCACCATTTCCAACTTTTCCGTTTCCGGTTAAAACAATTTTAATAGGGGGTAAAAATTGTTTTTTCAATTGGTTTACAAGAGCATCTTTTCCACTCAAATTTTCTGCTTTGGGAAGTTGAAAGAGTTCATACTTAATTCCAAAGCCTCTAAAAGCATTATAAGCTCCCACAATTCCGGCATATCTTCCAAAACCAATTAAGCGTTTGTTTTGTGCATCTACAATGGTTTCATGGTCATATAAATCAATGTTTTTGGCCAAAATAGCTTGCAATAACTTTCGGTTATAAGGTTGTTTTTTTATGGTATGCGAAAAGAAAAAATAGGACTTGTTTGGAATTAATGATGCTACCGGCACTTCTTTAACCCCTATCAAAACATCACAATCAGTCAGATCGGTTGTTACTTCAATTCCTGCTTTGGCATAGGCTTCATCCGGAAACACACGAATATCTGAAGCTTCTACTTTGAATTTAGCGTTTGGATAGTTTTGTTGCAATCGAACCAATTCATCAGGAGTAAAAACAACTCTTCTGTCTGGTGGATTTTTACGTTCTTTGATAATACCAAAAGTCATTTTGTTATAATAATAGGGTTGAAGTGTAATATTTGTTTCAAATGTAACAGTATTGACTTACATGGGCAAGTTTTATTTATAAGAATTTTAATTGTATATTTGTGGACTGATTTTTGCTGTGAATGACTTAGTTTCCAACAAGGGCAACTGATGACTGAACACAAAAAAAGGGGTCGACCGGTTTTGACAGCAGGTGGAACTGAATAGTAAGCACGTCGAGCATTGAACATTTGGCTCGTAAATATCAAGGTTCACACTTTATAAACGGCGAAAATAATTACGCTTTAGCTGCTTAATCTGAATTACAGTAAGATTGGCCTAGTCTCGTCAAGGACGAGAAGCTAGATTCTCCTCAAAAGCCTTGGTTTGTGGCGTTTGATTCAGGGGAACCGGAAATATAAACCTAGGTTGGGTAAAGCTTTAAATCCCAACCGACACTCATAAAGCTAAGCAAAAAGTGGCTGTCTTTGGCCTTGCTTTTTGTCGAAAACTCAAACAAAGAATAAACGTGTAGAAAGCTCTTGGGTTGCTTGTTTGGACGAGAGTTCGATTCTCTCCGACTCCACTAAAACCTCTGTAAAGTATTGATTTTACAGGGGTTTTTATTTTTAGGGGACGTTTTTGTGGTTCAAAATTTAATTTCAACAGATTTCAATTCCAATTTGTATCAAAAATGGAGTGTTGCTTTATTAAATAGGTTGCTCTTTTTGCACCTATTTACTTCTTAATAGTAATCCAGGAACTTTAGGAATAACTTTATCTAAAAAATTTTATGATTTTGATTTAAAATTGCCATTACTATACAGTTCTCCCAAATGAAATAATCAAAACATTACAATTTAATTAAGCTTAGAAGATAAAGGGAGGATAAAGGGAGGATAAAGGGAAGATAAAGGGAAGATAAAGGGATAGTTGAGGGAGGGTAAAACCAATAGTGTCGTTTAAATTGAATTACAAATTACAGATTTGTACCAAAGGGACTTAAAATCAATTTCTTACAGATTTACCCGTAAAATCCGACTGGACTTTAATTTAAATTCAAATTTCTTCCTTATTTTTGAAAACTATGCAACCCATCAAAATAATTGAATGTCCACGCGATGCTATGCAAGGCATCAAAACCTTTATACCCACAGAACGCAAAGTGGCTTATTTGCAATCGCTCTTACGGGTTGGTTTTGATACGTTGGACTTTGGGAGTTTCGTTTCACCCAAAGCGATTCCACAAATGGCGGATACCGCAGAAGTATTGGCTCGATTGGATTTATCGCAAACCCGCAGCAAATTGTTAGCCATTATCGCCAATACCAAAGGGGCAGAACTGGCAGCGGTGCACAAAGAAATTCAGTATTTGGGTTTTCCTTTTTCGATTTCGGAGAATTTTCAAATGCGTAATACGCACAAAACCATTGCCGAGTCTATCATCACCTTACAAGAAATTTTGGAAATAGCCGACCAATCCAATAAAGAAGTGGTGGCGTATTTATCGATGGGTTTCGGTAACCCGTATGGCGACCCATGGAACGTAGAAATCGTAGGGGAGTGGACGGAGAAACTGGCCGGTATGGGGGTAAAAATTTTATCATTATCCGACACTGTGGGAAGTTCAACCCCCGAAGTCATTGATTATTTATTTTCGAACCTGATTACCAAATATCCCGAAATTGAGTTTGGAGCCCATCTGCACACCACACCCAATAAATGGTTTGAAAAAGTAGATGCGGCCTACAAAGCCGGTTGCCGCCGTTTTGACGGAGCTATTCAAGGATTTGGCGGTTGCCCCATGGCAAAAGACGACCTCACCGGAAACATGCCTACCGAAAAATTGCTATCTTACTTTACCACTCAAAAAGAAAATACCAACACCAGCCCTATGAGTTTTGAAAGTGCGTATAATGAAGCAACCAAGGTGTTTGGGGAGTTTCATTAAACGGTTGTATGTTGACGGTTGTCAGATTTTGGTCATTTAGAATTAGGATTGCAATATTTTTAAAATAAATTAGTTCTATTATTGATACTAAAAATTAAGAGTGCATAAAATAACAGTTATATTATTTCTTCTAATTACAAATCTTTTCTTCGGACAAGAAAGTAAGTCAATGGAAGATAAAATTCTTTATGAAAAGGGTAAGGCTATTATAGCTCTTTTACATGAGGATTATTATTTCTTTGAAAATTTAAATTCAACTAATCTTGAACGGAAAAAAGTAACACAAGAAACATATAATTTTATTGTTTCACAGGCATTGGTTTATTTAAATGATTTAATAACTAATTATCCTTATTCAGATTATTATGTGCTTGCTCTCTATGAGAAAGCTCATTTTGAATATCAACTAGACAATAAAAAAGCAGCGAAAGAAATGTTTCTTAGTATTTTGAATTTAGAAAATAACAAATGGAAATTTACGATTAATGACAGTTTAATGTCACTTGCAGCAATTGCAATTGAAGAACATGAATTTGAACAAGCTCTCCAATATTTAGATA
>JANJWE010000204.1 GCA_024709705.1 Flavobacterium sp.
GATCGTTTCGGGCCTTTACCCAAAGAAGCTCAAGCTTTATTGAACAGCATTCGCATCAAATGGATTGCCACTCGATTGGGTATTGAAAAACTCATCATGAAACAAGACAAGATGATTGGTTATTTTGTGGGCGACCAACAAAGTGATTATTTCCAATCTTCACGGTTTCATAAAGTACTTCAATTTGTGCAACAAAACGGCAATCTCTGCAAAATGAAAGAGAAAGAAACCAAAAGCGGTTTGCGTTTATTGCTGACTTTTGAAAACGTAAAATCGATTAAAAAGGCATTGGAATTGATGGAGATGATGGGACGTTGACAACCAAAAAAAGGTTTAAACTTATATGACTTATATGGTTAAAAATTAAACATATAAGTCATATAAGTTTTATAAGCTTTTCAAATCCTTAATAACCTTAAATGCCACATCTACTTCTTCTTCGCTTACTAAAATCGTAAATTCGTTGGAAGTTGAAATGACTTCGTTGATGATAATTCCTTCCCAAGCCAAACGTTGAAAAATAAAGTAATAAATGCCGGGAATACTGATGTTTTCTTTGGGTAATTTGACGGTAATAGAGGCTAAATTTTCCAATTTTTGAATCAATTTTTCGCCTGAAAAATGTTTGTCAACTAAATAGCCAACACTATTGCTCACCACAATATTCGTCTCATTCACACCACGAGAAGAGGTGTAAAAAATACCATTTTCTTTGTTGATTTCTGAAATTAAAGCCGCTTGCTTGTCTAAAATAGTTTCGGATACGGCAAACGTATAATCGATTAATGAGGAACGAACCGTGATTTCACCAATGTTTTTTAAGACTTTCAAAATTTTATGATTCACTCGAAAATCCAATTCTTCCGAAAGGCGTTTTAAAGCCATGACCACCGCTCCTTGTTTGACATCTTTACCCAATTCCTGCTCTAATTCGGGCATCATGTTTCGGGATAACGAAGTGAGATTGATGATGCCTTGCGACAAAGCACTCAATAAAAAAGGTTTGGTCTTGATGTAATGTTCTACAACAGAAGAAATAGTTTTCATATCATTTCGTTTAAAAAACGTCACAAAGATATAAATAAAAACAATTTGTTACAAATATAACATTTAGTGTTTTATTAATTTGACTGTTTTCTTTTGTTGATGTTGAATTACAGTGAGAAAATATATTCCACCGGAAAGAAAAGAAGTTTCCAATTGAATTTCGTTTATAGCTTTTCCTTCCAAAATTTTATTCGCTTTCAAATCAAAAACAATATATTCAAAAGGCGTTTCAATGGAAGATTTTACTATAATTAATTCCTTAAACGGATTGGGAGAAACCTTAAAAGGTATCGTTGAAGTTGAATTTGTAAGGGATAAATTTTCACATAATTGACAGTTACTATTTGTAACATTCGTATCATCATTCCCTTTTAAGGCTTCAAAAAGTTCACCCGAAACACAATTTTCCTTCAAATAATAATCCAACCATAAATTTAAATAGGAGAAAATGATTTCATGCTGTTCATCTCTTGTAATAGTTGGTGAAGGTGAACAAGTACCGTCTCCAACTGAACAGAAAAAGTTAAAATCTGCCATTTGACAATGACTGGCACCAGTAATACCCAAATAATTTTTACAACTACTTTGCAAAGCGTTATAAATAGGCAATTGATTGGTTGGCGGAGGCGTAACACAATCATTAATCCCCGCAATCGTAAATGATGGTATTTCTAAAGCCGAAGAAGCACCAATTGCAGAAGGATTCGTTTCTGCTGCTGCAAAAGTAACCACATGATTAATTTGAGTAGAATATTGTTTCGCCAATAAAGCACAACCACCGCCCATACTATGTCCCATTACTGCATTTTTTGAAGAAATTCTTAAGAAAAAAAGCGAATTGGATTGATTGTTTAACCCATTCATCGCTTCAATAACAAAAGCTAAATCTTTAGCAAAATTGGTATGCGAAGGAGAAAAAGAACCCTCTGTTTTTGGAAAGGCCATGATATAACCTTGTGGTACCAATTCTTCCCAAAAATTTTGATAGGCTTCAAAAGTCATGACAAAGCCATGTCCAAAAGAAAGCAAAGGAAAAGTTTGACTGGAAGAAACTGTAATTGGCACATCTGTTCCATTGGTATCAGCCGGGTAAAAAACCTCAGTCGCAATAGTTCTATTTCGAGAAGCGTCAAAAAAGTTTAAAGTAGTTCTACCGATTTGAAAAGGTTGAGCAAAAAGGGAGAAACAACCCAAAAACCAAATGACAAATGCTTTTTTCATTTCTTTCAAAACAATTAATGGGTTAAAAATAAGCTATTTACTAAAGTAATTGCTAAAAATAATAAAATGCATCCTCGATATGTTCAATAGAAGTTTCCTGATTGTTGACGACAATACCAATGATGTCAAAACGCACTTCCAAATCCAGGTCGTTTTCAATCATGTATTGATCAACGGCTTTGACTAAGTTTTGAATCTTTTTCCCTTTTACAAAATCTTGCGGTAAACCAAAATCGGCTGAGGTTCGGGTTTTGACTTCCACAATGGCTAAAATGTTATCTTTTTGGGCCACAATATCCAGCTCGGCTTTTTGAAAAACCCAGTTGCGTTCTAAAATTTCATAACCTGCTTTTTGTAAAAAATCGGCGGCTATTTCTTCTCCTTTTTGACCGAGTTCGTTGTGTTTTGCCATAGTAAAAGAATTTTTTTGAACACAGATTGAAAAAATTGATAAAATTTAGATAATCTATAAATTCATTTTTTCAATTTCATTGATTTTAAAAATCCGTGTTCTACTAAAATATTATTCAAACTTCAAAACCGTACCATTTTCACTAACTTCAAGCGTTACTTTCCTCCCAAAAACCAACGCTCGATTATCCGGAATATGTCCTGCCGGGAAATTATAAACGATTGGAATGTTGTATTTTTGGGTAATATCTT
>JANJWE010000303.1 GCA_024709705.1 Flavobacterium sp.
GTTGTCAAAATCTTTGGTAATGTATTTTGTGGCTACACTATAGCGGTATTTTCCGAAAGTTTTAGCCAAATTAAAATAGGTGGTATAACCGGTTTTATTTTGGGTATCATATACACTACTCATTTTTAAATCTCCTGAAATGTTGTACCGATTTCCCTTTGAGTTGAGGTCATACACCAAACCGGTTACATTAGCATCTCTAAATGAACCGGTACGGGTAACATTGGTATTAATGAATGAAACGGATGAGTTTTGATTGAAACGTTGATCAAATACCAATATATTATAGTTGGTCAAAGGTTCTACCACCACTTCACGTCTTTCATTGGTTTGATTGTTAACAACGGTTGCAGTTGTTTTTTCGGTAACGGCATTGAGAAGGCCAATTCCTAGTCCGTCTGAAGTGCGTCCGGAGATTTTTAATGCGTTTATTAAATTTACCGTATTGGGGTAATTTAGAACCGACTCATTGCTTTCAGTTTGAGGGGAAGTACTGGGCGGACCTCCAATTCTTCGGGTATAAAGTAAGTCTCCTTTTGAGAAAAGATCGGTTCCTTCGGTAAAAAAAGGTCGGTTTTCGTTAAATTGTTGTTCAAATGGGCCTAAGTTTAAAATTACATTATCAAAAGCGGCTTGGCCAAAATCGGGAACCAAAATGGCATCCAAAGTGAACGAATCATTGATGCCGTATTTGATGTCCATGCCCACTTTTCCGGTGCTGGTTGTGTTTTGATTATTAGATTCAATGTATCCGGAAGTGTAGGGAATGAAAAACAATCTAACCGGAGGTTTAATGTTAGATATTCCTGTAAGTTCCCCAGCTTGATTGATAGAAGAGCCAATAGCTCTATCAATATTGCTCCACGTAAATTTTTGACGATCTCTTCGAACTTCCCTAAAAAAGTTGATACCCCATACTTGACTGGGAGCGTTAGAAAATCGCAAAGCAGCATAAGGAATTTCCATTTCTACTATCCATCCTTCTTGGGTAATAGAAACTTGACTGCCCCAAATGGCATCCCACGAGTAATCTTCACCATTTTCTGTAGCCAAACAATCCAATTGTACTCCAGAGGCCGTAACAAAAAATCTGAAATCTTGTTGACCATCGTTAAATCCGTTTACAAAAATTCCAAAGAAATCTGCAGTACCCAGATTGTCTCTTTGGGTGATCTCTCGTTCAATTTTATCCGGTTCATTATCGTAAAGTATTGCCCCCACATAAATAGCATTGTCTGTGTATACAATTTGAACTTCACTTCGTCTTTCCTTTTTTTCCGGAGCCCCATTATCGGGTTCAAACATAAAAAAGTTTTCGGCTTTTGGAGTTGTAAGCCAGATTGATTCGTCCAACTTTCCATCAATAGTTATGGTTTCGTTGGTTCGAATTGCTTGCACCGATTTTTTTTGGCCGTAAACTAGGATTGAAAAAAGGGAAAAGAAAAACAGGAGTAACTTTGATTTCATACAAATAATAGTTGAGCAAATTTAAAGATTGCCGGGGGTGAAACAATTACTTTATCATTTCCTTAAGAATTTCGCCCACGACTAAAGACGTAAATTTTAAAAATTGTTACACTTTAAAATACCATTTTTGATTAATCAGCGTTAACTATCTTGTTTTCTGAGTCCTATCGAATATTTTTTGGATTCTTTTTTGGCTTTAAGTTTGTTTTTAAACATTATTTGTATATTTTTGGAGCCCCAAGTCTAATTTTAACCTTAAGATTACCAATGAATTATAAGTTGTTTCCGGTTTTACTGTTTGGATTGCTTTCGTTTACTACGCCTCGAAATACAACAACCGACCCCAAAATAATTGCTAGTACTGCTAAGATTACTCTAGAAACTAGAGCCTTAAACTTGTACCAGTCTCTCAATGCCAATTCTTTCAAATTACCCCAATTACAAAGTTTTACCAAAGCTTTTGAAGGCTTTTTCCGTTTACAACAAATGGGTAAAATAGAAAATAATATTCTAACATTAGTTGATTTTAGTCTATCGGCCAATACCAAAAGATTGTGGGTTATTGATATGGATTCTCAAACTATTTTGTATCACAGTTTGGTTGCTCACGGTAGAAATTCAGGAGAAGAGTATGCCACTCAATTTTCCAATAAACCTGAGTCGTTTCAAAGTAGTTTAGGGGTTTATATAAACGGTGAAACCTAAAAAGGAAAGCATGGATATTCCTTGCGTTTGGATGGAGTAGAGCCGGGGATTAATGACAAAGCCAGAGAGCGAGCTGTAGTGATTCATGGAGCAGATTATGTTTCGGAAGAATTTATCAGACAAAATAAAAGACTGGGTCGCAGTCAAGGTTGTCCGGCATTACCAAAAGAAATGACACATGAAATTATACTATTGATTCAAAATAAATCGTGTTTGTTTATTTATCATCCTTCTAGAAATTATCAAATTTCCTCCAAATTAGTATCCTAAACTTTCATAAGTTTTAGCATCTAGGTTGTAAATATCGTCTCTAAATTGCAATATATTTCCTTCGCTCCAAGCAGTCCAGTATAAAATATACAAATGTACGGGTCGGGTTAGATTGACATTTTTAGTTTTGGAAGTTGCCAATATTTCATCAATTTTTACTGTGTTCCATTCTTCGGCTTCACTATTTAATAAATATGCTGTGAGCTCAAACGGATTTTGGACACGTACACATCCGGAACTCAAGGATCTGTTTTCTTTTTCAAAATAGCCCCTACTGTTGGTGTCGTGAAGGTATACAGAAAATTTGTTGGGAAACATAATTTTTACTAAACCCAGAGAGTTTGAAGAACCGGGCGATTGAACGTATCTGTAACTTCGGGCTTTGGCCGGATTCCACTCGGAGGCACTTGTAATTTTACTTCCTTCGTATATAGTAAGGTTTTTAGATGCAAAATACGCTCTGTTTTTTTGTGCTGCCGGAATCACATC
>JANJWE010000339.1 GCA_024709705.1 Flavobacterium sp.
TTTGCATCTACGGTAAGACCAAATGCTCTGTTTTTTTCAACATCAATTACCGAAGTATCTTTACGTTCAATAATTGTGAATTTTTCGTTTTCAATAAAGTTGATTAATGTATCTAAATTATCTGTGTAACGACCATTGATAGATTTAAATGCCATTTGAACGGCTTTAATATCCAACATTTTATTTACAGCAACCTGAAAACGTTTTTCTTTTAATTTGTCAAATTCAATAGGAGCTTGGATGGATTGATAAATAAGGTATCCAAACAAAACAGTAATACCCCATAAGAGAATGGAAAGTACAGGTTTAAATTTGGGATTGATGAACTTGTCAATCAATTTTACCAAACCAAATATGGCCAATGCAAGTAATACAACAATAATTATTAGTGTAATCATCTTTATTTTTATTAAATTTCAGTTTAAGGCAAATCTACAATTTTTTTTTTTTCTCAAAAGCATTTCCCACAAAATTCATCAGTATATTTGAAATTTTATAATTTGTTAATCTTCGTCAGATGAATTCAGCTTTGTTTTACAGTATTTTACAAAAATCATTCCAATTTGAACCTACTTTAAAACAAACTCTTTTTTTTCAAAAAGTAGCCGATTTTGTCACCAATCAAGAAAATAATTCCATTTTTATACTAAAAGGATACGCCGGTACAGGTAAAACTACCGTAATTTCCAATTTAGTATCCAATCTTGCCTCAATCCCCAAAAAGTATGTGCTTTTGGCTCCTACGGGGAGAGCTGCCAAAGTAATAGCCAATTATTCCGGCAAACCGGCATTTACTATTCATAAAAAAATCTATTTTCCCAAAAAAAAGGCTACGGGAGGCATGCAGTTTATTCGTCAAATTAATAAACATAAGAATACCTTATTTATTGTTGATGAGAGTTCAATGATTTCTGATGCTGTTTTTGATTCCAAAAATGGAGAAACGGTTTCCGTATTAGACGATTTAATTCAATATGTATATTCCGGTCAAGATTGTAAAATTTTATTTTTGGGCGATACGGCTCAGTTACCACCGGTAAATCTGGATGTGAGTCCGGCATTGGAAGCTCAAACTTTAGCAAATGAGTTTAACAGGGAAGTGTTTCATATGGAGTTGGATGAGGTTATGCGACAAGAAGCCAATTCCGGAATTCTCAAAAATGCTACCGCTTTGCGTTTGCTTTTGGAAGATGAGTTCATCTATGAGTTTAAATTTCATGTCAAGCCTTTCAAAGATATTGTTCGATTGGTTGACGGTTACGATATACAAGATGCTATACAATCAGCATATGATTCTGATGGTATAGAAGAAACAGCTTTTATTGTTCGAACCAATAAACGAGCTAATCAATACAACCAACAAATTCGAAATCGTATTTTGTTTCGGGAAAGCGAATTGGCTACTGGTGATTATCTTATGGTGGTAAAAAATAATTATTTTTGGCTTAAGGATTCTGAGGAAGCCGATTTTATTGCAAATGGAGATATTGTTGAAGTATTGGAAATATTTAAATTTCAAAATTTATACGGTTTTTCATTTGCAAAAGTGAAAATACGTATGATTGATTATCCCAATCAGAAGCCTTTTGAAACCATTTTACTATTAGATACTTTGACGAGTGAAGCACCTGCATTAACTTTTGAACAATCAAATCTATTGTATCAAGAAGTACTTCAAGATTATCAACACGAACCTAAATACAAACAAGTCCAAAGTGTTAAGCAAAACGAGTATTTTAATGCTTTACAAGTTAAGTTTTCCTATGCAATGACCTGTCATAAATCGCAAGGTGGACAATGGAATACCGTATTTATTGAACAACCGTATTTGCCCGACGGTATAAATAGAGATTATGTAAGGTGGCTTTACACTGCTCTGACTCGTGCCAAAGAAAAAGTATACTTGATTGGGTTTAAAGATGAAAATTTTGAATAATTTTGAACTTTATCTCTATATCCTATGAAAATAATAGCTGTTATTCCAGCCCGATATGCATCAACTCGTTTCCCTGCCAAACTTTTACAAGATTTAGGTGGTAAAGCCGTTATTACACGAACCTATGAAGCTGCCCTACAAACGGGTTTGTTTGATGATGTCTTTGTAGTTACCGATTCGGATTTAATTTTTAATGAAATAAGTAACCAAGGGGGAAAAGCTATAAAAAGTATCAAGGAGCATGAAAGTGGGAGCGACCGGATTGCAGAAGCTGTCCAAAATCTGGAAGTAGATGTAGTAGTAAATGTACAAGGTGATGAACCTTTTATTCAAAAAGAACCATTAGAAGCTTTGTTAAAAGTATTTCTGAGTGACAGTGAAATGAAAATTGATTTGGCATCGTTAATGCGAAAAATCGAAGAAAAAGAAGATATTGAAAATCCCAATAATGTAAAAGTTATTGTAGATCAAAATCAATTAGCTTTATACTTTTCCAGATCGGTTATTCCGTATCCTCGTGATCCAAACACGGGAGTAAATTATTACCAACATATTGGGGTTTATGCTTTTCGAAAAAAAGCATTAATGGATTTTTATACACTACCGATGCAACTGTTGGAAGCTACCGAAAAATTGGAACAATTACGTTATTTAGAATACGGAAAAAAAATTAAAATGGTAGAAACCACCCATGTTGGAATTGGCATAGACACTCCAGAGGACCTTGAAAAAGCCCGAAAAGCTTGGCTTAATTTTTAGATACTACAATAAGTTCGTTGTGATCTTCAATTCGCGGTAAAGTAAAAACAGTTAGATTCTTATTTTCAAAATGTTCGATGTATTTGAGATTTCTCTCATTTTGTGGGGTGTTTAATATCATAGTGTTAAATAATAAAAACCCATTGGGGTTCAGAATATCTACTAAACGGTCTTGAAAAAAGTTTTCAAATAAGAAAGAAGGCATGTGAATATCTTGAAAAATATCAATAATTATCAAATCGTACTTAAGTTTTGTTTTTAGTACAAATTCAAATGCTTCATGATGAATAAGGTTAAAATTTGGGATTTTGTTTAAATGAAAATACAATTCAGCCAAATTTATTGCAGCTTCATCATACTCAACGCCAGTAATTTTTCCTTTGTATTGAAATTCCTCCGTTAAAGTTTTTACCACACTTCCTCCTGCAACCCCTAAAACTAAAATATGCTGCATGGGAGTTATTTTATCAATACCAATAGCCAAAAGTCCTTTTCTAAGGATTCTTTGCAAACTTCCATAGGAATAATTGGTGTTTTGACTGTCCATAACCAATTGACCGTTTACCAAAGTAATTTCGAGAGTCTTACTTATTTCAGAAGTGGTTTTGTATAAGTTAATAGGGTATAGGTAACTTATGATCTTTTTAAACATCCCTTTTTTTTCCAAAAATAAGAGATAAATTGTATTTTTACTAAAATAAGTAAACATGAAGAAAAGGATTTACGAATTTTTATTTTTCAAGCTGATGGGTTGGAAAATAACAGGAGTTTTCGAAGCGTCTTTAAAAAAGTGTGTTATTATAGTTGTGCCTCACACCAGCTGGCATGATTTCTACATTGGTTTGTTAACCCGAGGAATTATTGGACTGGAAATGAATTTTGTAGGCAAGAAAGAGTTGTTTCTTTTTCCTTTTGGGTATTATTTCAAAAGTATTGGTGGAGCACCACTTGATCGATCCGGTGGACAAAACAAAGTAGATGCCATTGCAGCTCTTTTTGAACAGCGTGATGTATTCCGTTTGGCTATTGCTCCGGAAGGCACAAGAAAAAAAGTAAATTCTTGGCGAACAGGTTATTATTACGTTGCATTGAAAGCAAAAGTTCCAATACTTCCGGTGGCTTTTGACTTTTCAAAAAAAGAAGTTAGAATTGGAACGCCTTATTTTCCTACGGGTGATTTAGAATCTGATACTCGAATTTTGGAATCTTTTTTCAAAGATGCAATTGGCAAATTTCCGGATAAGAGTTTTACTCCTCAACATTAAATTTTGGTTTTCTAAAACCAGAGTGTTTAAAACATCGTATATAGATTCATAAGACGATTTAGAAAGTGTTTTTTTATCAAAAACATCATATTTTTAATTTGTATAAAAATATGTAATTAAATAGGTTTGGTACTCTTAGTTAAACAATAAGTTTACCTAAAATTTTTTCAATTAGAAGTTAAAGTTGGTTAAAACGACACCTATTAATTAAAGTTTGGGAAACAATTTCTGAAAAGAGTTTTGTGTTTGTTTTATTGGTTCTGAAAGTCTCGATTCTGCCATAGGGTCGAGGCTTTCGTATGTTAAGAGGGGTCGAAGTTTTGAAAGGTGCCGTCTGAGTAGAAAAGGACAATTTGAGTAATCTTAGCGGTTGCAGTTCCTGCTGATGATTTTACGGGTAAGGCTTTGGTATCTATCAAAGGCTTGATTTTCGTGTCGTCTAATGGATTCTTTTCTGCTGAAATAGTTGGGTTTGAAATGAAATGATTTTCAGTAGAGTGTTTTGGAAAAACACCTTCATTAAGCAAAAACCAATACAAATCGACTTCAGGAAAAACGGATACAATTTTTAAAACAAATTCCAGACTCGGTTTGTTTCTTCCTGAAAGCAGGTGTGAAATACTAGATCTTTGTACTCCAATTTTATCGGCAAATGCTCCAGCAGTAAGTTGGTAATACTCTAAAATCTGATTCATTTTTTTTACAAAATCTGGGGTGTGTGTCATGACGATGCGTTTACTGATTCAGTGTTTTACAAATGTAAACACTGTTATTCAGATATCAAAATTTACATTTGTATAGGTTTTAATTTTAATATAATGATATAAAAACATAACTTTAAGTGAATTTATTTAAATATTTGATTTTCAATTATTAAACATTTATAAATATTGTTTGATGACAATTGTCAATTTTGTAACCTTTTTTAATTCTGAAATATGTTTACAAAGTTAAATTGTCATAACCAAACCCTTGTTTACAATTGTTATTTTAAAGATGTTTACCTTTGTAATTGTAAAAATTGAAAGATGGACAGCAAGACAATTTACAACCAATACAAAGCACACAATTTAAAAGGCCGATACATTACATTAGAAAAAGTTGAATCTGTTTTGAAAGATTCAAATTTGAACCAATGCAAAAGTGTTTTAGGGTTTTCTGTGAATCAGAAGCCTATACCTTCCTATCGTTTGGGTTGTGGTTCGGTGAAAATTTTAATTTGGTCTCAGATGCATGGCAACGAATCGACTACCACCAAAGCTTTGGTAGATTTTATGCTCTTTTTGGATTCGGATTCTGAGCTAGCCTCCAAATGGAAATCGCATTTTACATTTCTTATTTTTCCAATTCTAAATCCGGATGGTGCCGAAAACTACACTCGTGTTAATGCCAATGAAGTAGATTTAAATAGAGATTTCATTAACCTGTCACAACCGGAGAGTAAGTTGCTATTTGAAACGTTTGTAAATTTCAAGCCGGACTTTTGTTTCAATTTGCATGACCAAAGAACTATTTTTGGAGTAGGTTCAACAGGAAAACCTGCCACAGTATCCTTTTTAGCACCTTCATTTGATGAAAGTAGGGGAATCAATGAGGTTCGTCAAAAAGCTATAAATTTAATATCAGGAATTACAGAGTTACTTCAAATGGATTTACCTAATCAAATAGGAAGGTTTGATGATGGTTTTAATAGAAATTGTGTTGGAGATACTTTTCAGCAGCTAGGCGTTCCTACTGTTTTATTTGAAGCGGGCCATTATCAAGAGGATTATGCGAGAGAAAAAACGCGATTGTATATTGGGTTGAGTTTGTTTTACAGTTTTACGATACTTTACGAAAACGATATAGTTATCAATAAAACTTCATATTATTTGAAAATTCCTCAAAATAATATCTGTTTTTT
>JANJWE010000016.1 GCA_024709705.1 Flavobacterium sp.
AAAAACGATGTGCTGAGTGCAGATTTGATATTGGGAGATAACTTCAGATACTATTTAGATTATTATATAGACAATGGATTTTATTGGAGTTTTGGAGTCAAATCGCACATTAATCAATTCAATCGAAATGTAAAATCGGATTTTAGTGACGGTTCTTTATTAACCGAAGCCAATGTAAATTCTATCAACATCAATTATTTTGAGTTCAACAACCAATTCTATATGCAGTCTTTCTTTTTGCAAAAGTTTGTTTTGGGTTTGGGAGCCGAGTTCAAACACATCCAAATTAAATCGGAAACCCTTCAAAATGTGAAACCTATTTTTGAAGACAGTAACTATTTTAGTTTGTTTAGTAGTCTTAAATACGATTCGTTTGATGATAAATATTTCCCCAAAAAAGGATGGTATTTTAATGGTGATGTCCAGGCATATCTTTATTCTTCAGATTACACTCAACAATTTAACAATTTCACCATTTTTAAAGCAGATGCAGCTATTGCTCAAAAGGTCTTTAAAAAAACCACTTTACAAATTCAAACCGAAGGCGGTTTTGCTGTAGGAGAAGAAACCGTGCCGTTTTTAAATTTTGTTTTGGGAGGCTATGGTTTTTATCCTGTTTCAAACTTTAAACCCTTTTACGGATACGATTTTGTTAGTTTGGCAGGCAATAGTTATGTGAAGGCTTTATTTCAGTTGGACTATGAGTTTTATAAAAAAAACCACTTGAATTTCTTTGCTAATTTTGCGAATATTGGTCAAAATATTTTTGATACCAATCAATGGTATGAAAAACCGGCTTACTCTGGCTATGGTATTGGTTATGGATTGGAGACGGTTTTAGGGCCAGTCGAAATTAAACACAGTTGGTCACCGGAAACTAAAGATCATCATACTTGGTTTGCTGTTGGTTTTTGGTTTTAATTATAAAACACATCAATTTTTTTCCGATATTTGTGTAGAAATTAATAAAACGGTAAAAAATGATACTAATTCTTGGATTTTTACTAGCTTTTGGAATTGGGATAATTGTAGGAATGAACATCAAAAAGTAATTTTTTAAGTCATGAATACTCCATTTTGGGAGGGTTTATTACCCTATTTGCATTTTTTAATGAAACGGAATCCAGAGTGAATGGGTTAATTTGCCAATTGGTCTGTAAGACAATTTTTAGTTGTTTAATTTAAATTTACAAAAATGCCATTTTATCATCAATTAGGGAGCATTCCTCCCAAACGACATACACAATTTAGAAAGCCAAACGGGGAGCTCTATTATGAGCAACTTTTTGGCACCGTTGGTTTTGACGGTATGTATTCCAATATGTATCACATCCATCGTCCGACACAAGTTAAAGAAATCCGCAAACAATATTCGGTAGCCCCAAATGTGGTGAAGCCAAACAATATGCAATCGTATAAATTGCATGGTTTTGATGTTGCTCCGGAAAAAGATTATTTGGAAAGCCGCAAAATTGTTTTGACCAATTCGGATTGTCATATTACCTTGGCGGCACCTCAAAACAAAACCCAAGACTATTTTTATAAAAACACCGATTCCGATGAAATGATTTTCATCCATAAAGGAAGCGGTAAACTTCGTACCTTTTTAGGCAACATTGATTTCAAATACGGCGATTATTTATTGATACCACGCGGAATTATCTATAAAATCGATTTTGATACAGAAGATAATCGCCTATTTATTGTAGAATCCAGACGACCCATTTACACCCCAAAACGCTACCGCAATTGGTTTGGGCAATTGTTAGAACATTCGCCTTTTTGTGAACGTGATTTGCGTCGTCCAACCGAGTTGGAAACACATGACGAAGTGGGAGATTTTGTAATTAAAGTGAAAAAAAGAGATGAAATCATAGAAATGGTCTACGCTTCTCATCCTTTTGATGTGGTGGGTTATGATGGATACAATTATCCGTATGCCTTTTCCATTCACGATTTTGAACCCATAACCGGAAGAATTCATCAACCGCCACCGGTACATCAAACTTTTGAAACCGATGCGTTTGTGGTATGTTCGTTTGTGCCCAGATTGTACGATTACCATCCGCTTTCTATTCCGGCTCCTTACAATCACAGTAACATTGACAGTGATGAGGTGTTGTATTATGTTGATGGTGATTTTATGAGTAGAAACGATGTAAAACCTGGAAATATTTCATTGCATCCGGCCGGAATTCCACATGGGCCACATCCAGGAGCTTACGAAAGAAGTATCGGCAAAACCGAAACCAAAGAATTGGCCGTAATGGTTGATACTTTTAAGCCGTTGATGGTAACCGATGAAGCTATGAAAGTAGCGGATGAGAAGTATTTTCAGTCGTGGTTATAAATTAGCGAATTTGAAAATTAGCGAATTAGCGAATTGGTTTTAGCTAATTCAAGAGGTAATGAACTCATTTACTTATTACTTTTATTTATTATACATGAAGTTCACAAATAGTTTAAAATACCAAAATAATCCAATTCTAAAAGAATCTTTTGAATTTGCGGTTAATATTATTAACTATTCGGAATTACTAGAAGAAAAAAGAAAATATATCTTGGCCAAACAATTACTTCGCTCAGGAACATCAATTGGGGCCAATATCAAAGAAGCTCAAAACGCTGAAAGCAAAGCCGATTTTATACATAAATTAAAAATTGCTCTAAAAGAAGCTGATGAAACAGAATACTGGCTTTTTTTATGTGAAAATATCGAAAACTATCCTAATCCTGAGGGATTAATAGAAAAATTAAACGGAATTTTAAAAATGTTAAACAAAATAATTAGTACATCAAAAAGCAATTCGCTTATTCGCTAATTATCAAATTATCAAATTATCAAATTATGAATAAAGAAATAAAATCAGTCGAATACGGACTAGAAAAAATATTTGAAGGAGCTCAAGATTTTCTTCCTTTAATGGGAACCGATTATGTAGAGTTTTATGTTGGGAATGCCAAACAAGCAGCTCATTTTTACAAAACCGCTTTTGGATTTCAATCCTTGGCCTATGCCGGATTGGAAACCGGTGTTAAAGACCGAGCTTCGTATGTATTGAAGCAAGATAAAATCCGTTTGGTATTAACCACGGCTTTAAAAAGCGATTCACCTATTGGTGAACACGTGAAAAAGCATGGCGATGGCGTCAAAATCGTGGCGTTGTGGGTAGAGGATGCTCGTAAATCGTTTGAAGAAACCACCAAAAGAGGAGCCCGAGTTTTCATGGAACCTACAGTTGAATCGGATGAACATGGCGAAGTGGTTCGTGCCGGAATTTATACGTACGGCGAAACCGTTCATATGTTTGTTGAACGCAAGAATTACACCGGGACTTTCCTTCCGGGTTATAAAGAATGGAATTCCGACTACAATCCCGCTCCGGTAGGATTGAAATATGTAGATCACATGGTAGGAAATGTCGGTTGGAATGAAATGAATACCTGGGTAAAATGGTATGAAGATGTGATGGGATTTGTGAATTTCTTATCGTTTGATGACAAACAAATTACTACTGAATATTCAGCTTTGATGAGTAAAGTAATGAGCAACGGAAACGGGAGAATTAAATTTCCAATAAACGAACCAGCAGAAGGAAAGAAAAAATCGCAAATTGAAGAGTATTTAGATTTTTATGAAGGTCCGGGCGTGCAACATATTGCGGTAGCCACCGATGATATCATTTCCACCGTAGCCGAAATGCGAAAAAGAGGGGTAGAGTTCTTGAGTACGCCACCTCAAGCCTATTACGATGCCATTCCGGAACGATTAAAAGACCACATGTCGAAGTTTAAAGAAGACATTAATGAACTTCAAAAATTGGGTATTATGATAGATGCCGATGAAGAAGGCTATCTGTTGCAAATTTTTACCAAACCGGTAGAAGATCGTCCAACCTTATTCTTTGAAATCATCCAACGTATGGGAGCCAGAGGTTTTGGAGCCGGAAATTTCAAAGCATTGTTTGAAAGTATCGAACGCGAACAAGCATTACGAGGAACGTTATAAACCAAAATACATTTTATATTACCGTTAGGTAGTTGTTTTTGAAACGATTACCTAGCGGTTTTTTTATGATAGCGTATAAACTTTGTCAAATTACAGTGATAAGTTGGAAATGAAAACCGCTTAAAAATGCGAATAATGAAATTTTAGCCTATCAAACGAGTTGTTTTTTGTCAAAATAGTGTTAAAGTCAAAAAACCAATAAATTTTTCGCAACAAAAAAAGTATCTTTGCAGTCGCGAAAAAGAAGGAGTGGTTACCTTCTTTAAAGTAATGTAAATTTTCATAATTTATAGTTTTTTGGTTAGTTAAAAGCATACAGCCCAATTGGAAACAGTTGGGCTTTGTGTTTTGGGTAATGTGTCAATGTGTCAATTTGGAAATGAGCCAATTTGTTAATATATTCTTTTCTTGGATTAACGGAATGGGTTCAAACAAGATATCATTTCAGCCCTCAAAATTTTACAGTATAATCGAACTTAATCCCTAAATCTTTCAAAAAAAAACATTAAAAGGCATCCTTTTTTTGAGGTCTTTTTTAGATTTAGTACATTTGGAACAGAAATTGTAACGCCTTTTACCAAAAAGACGATATACCATGAAAAAATTACTGTTTTTACTGTTGTTTTTTAGCACCACAGCCTTTACTACTCAGGGAGTACAGCCCCCAAAAGAAGAGGCTTTTGGTGTAGGTGAATGGTTTCAATTTCGAATACATTACGGATTAATTAATGCCGGAATAGCCGAATTGGAGGTCAAAGAAGCAGTACGGAATAACAAAAAAGTTTTTCATGCAATGGGAAAAGGGTATACCACAGGTATGACTAAATTCTTTTTTAAAGTGGAAGACGATTATCAAAGTTATTTTGACAAACAAACCGGAAAACCGTATCAGTTTGTTCGAAAGATAAATGAAGGAGGTTATACCAAAAATCAGGAAGGTTTTTTTAATCAAAACAATCAAACCGTTTTGGTGAAAGATTACAAACGAAAAACCGAAAAAACATTTTCGGTACCCGAACATACTCAGGATATACTCTCTACGTTTTATTATTTGAGAAATCATCCCCAAATTGATAAATTAAAGATTGGAGAATCAATAGATATTGACATGTTTTTTGATGATGAAACCACTAAATTTAAACTCAAATTTATTGGAAGAGAAGATTTAAAAACCAAGTTTGGCGTGATCCCAACTATGATTTTCAGACCGTATGTTCAAGCCGGAAGAGTTTTCAAAGAACAAGAAAGCTTAACGGTTTGGATCTCTGATGACGATAACAAGTTGCCTCTTCGAATCAAAGCAAGTTTAGCAGTAGGTTCATTAAAGGCCGATTTAGAAAATTTCAAAGGATTGAAACATTCCTTTACCATTAAAGCAAAACCCTAATGAATACAACAAACGAAGAAATTCTGGATAAAATAGAAGAAAAATTCAACGCAATTAATCAAAAAACAGCCACGCATCTGGAAGGACTTCTTTGGTCTAAACCCATTACTTATTGGGATTACATTCAAACAGACGCACTGCTTAGTTTGCAAATTCAACGCACTACACTACCCGACGAAATGGTTTTTATCATGTATCATCAGGTAAATGAATTGCTGTTTAAAATGATTTTATGGGAAATCGAGCAAGTATGTCATACCGAAAACCCAACATCCCCATTTTTTACAGAAAAACTCATGCGAATTAGTCGCTATTTTGATATGTTAACCACTTCTTTTACGATCATGAAAGACGGAATGGAAGTTGAACAATACATGAAGTTTAGAAATACTTTAACGCCTGCAAGTGGTTTTCAGAGTGCTCAATACCGATTGATTGAATTTGCTTCAACCGATTTGATAAACTTAATTGATTACCGCTTTAGAGCAACCATAGATCGCAATACACCTTATGAACATGCTTTTGAACATTTGTATTGGCAAGCTGCTGGGAAAGATTATGAAACCGGTTCAAAATCGTATCTAATTTTAGAGTTTGAACGCAAGTACAAAAAGGAATTTTTAGCCTTTATGGAAACGTATAATACAATAAATTTGTGGCGAAAATTCAAACAACTACCACTTGAAGATCAAGAAAATACAGAGCTGGTTCAAGCGATGCGTCATTACGATTATACGGTAAACATAACATGGGTTATGGGTCATTTTAAAGCAGCTCAAAAATATATTGAAAGCGGTCAAGGCAGTGGAGAAGCAACCGGAGGCAGTGATTGGAAAAAATACATGCTCCCCAAATACCAAAGGCGTATATTTTTCCCCGAGTTGTGGACAGAACAAGAGTTAGCCTCATGGGGTGAAAAAGAAAGTGTTTAATGATTTAAGAATACCACCGTTGAGATATCTATTTATAGCCCAATTAGTACTATTCAGTTTTATTTCTTGTTCAGATAAGAAAGAAGAAAAATTACCCCAAAGTCAAGTAATAGAGGAACCCATTGTGGTTGAATTTGGTTTTACTTTAAACGATTTTAAGGTAGAACGTGATACCATCCAATCGGGAGCTACTTTTGGAAAACTTCTGGAAGAACATTATACCGGTGTTCACAAATCCCATGATATAACCGAAAAAATAAAAGATTCATTTAATCTCAAAAGCATTAGAGCGGGTAGACCTTTTACCTTGTTAAAGTCGAAGAAATACCCACACGAATTGCAGGTTTTTGTTTATGAGGCTGATAATATTAATTATTATGTGGTAGATTTACGAGATTCGGTTGTGGCTTATAAAAAGCAAAAACCCATAACCATAAAACGAAGAACCATAGCCTCAGAAATAAACGGTTCTTTATCCGAAACACTTGCTCAAGCTAAAGTAGATCCCTCTTTAGCTCACAATTTGGCTGAGATTTTTGCCTATTCAATTGACTTCTTTAAAATTCAAAAAGGTGATAAATTTGCAGTAACTTTTTATGAAAAGTATATAAATGATTCAATTTATGCCGGAGTAGAAAAGATGGAAGCCTCTTTTTTTGAACATAAAAAGAAAACTTTTTATGCATTTCCCTTCAAAATGGATACTTTGTCTAAGAAAACAGATTATTATGACGAAGAAGGGAAAGGCTTAAAAACCATGTTTTTGAAAGCTCCATTAGACTATTTTCGCATATCATCTAAGTTTTCACCCAGACGATTCCATCCCGTTCAAATGACCTGGAAAGCTCACAAAGGAACTGATTATGCGGCCGCACATGGAACACCTATCAAAACAACCGCTTCCGGTGTAGTTGAACGCACCGGTTTTACTGCTGGAAACGGGAATTATGTAAAAGTTAAGCACAACAGTACCTATTCTACTCAGTATTTGCACATGTCTAAAATTTTAGTCAAACAAGGACAGCGTGTAGAACAAGGTCAAGTTATAGGTAAAGTAGGAAGTACCGGCTTGGCAACAGGCCCACACGTATGTTACCGTTTTTGGAAAAATGGGGTTCAAGTAGATCCTCTTTCTCAAAAGTTACCCAATACAGAGCCCATGAGTGAAAAGCATCGCCCTAGATTTTTAGCTCAAATAGCTCCATTAAAAAAAGAATTAGACAGTATAGCAGCAATAACCTTTAAAGCGGATTTAACAAAGACTAATAATGGCACTAAAAAGTAACAATCCAACACAAACACAAGCTTGGGAAAAGTTAAGATTACATTTTGAATCAATTCAAGAGGTAACCATGCAAGAACTCTTTGAAAAAGACAGTAAAAGAGCACAAAATTTTCATGTTAAATGGAACGATTTTTTGGTAGATTATTCAAAAAACAGAATTACTCAAGAAACCAAAGATTTATTGCTAGAATTAGCTCATGAAGTCGATTTGAAAGATGCAATTTCAAAATATTTCAGTGGCGATTTAATTAATCAAACCGAAGGAAGAGCAGTACTACACACCGCATTAAGAGCTCCATCCAATTTTGATATCAAAGTTGACGGACAGAATATTATGCCCGAAATTGTAGCTGTAAAAAATAAAATTAAAAATTTCTCAGACGAAATTATTTCCGGACAACGTGTTGGTTTTACCGGAATGCCATTTACAGATATTGTGAATATTGGTATTGGGGGTTCGGATTTGGGTCCGGCGATGGTAGTTGAAGCTTTACAATTTTACAGTAACCACTTAAAAGTACATTTTGTATCAAATGTAGATGGAGATCACGTACAAGAGGTTTTGAAGAAAGTAAATCCCGAAACTACATTGTTTGTAATTGTTTCCAAAACATTTACTACACAAGAAACCTTAACCAACGCCGAAACCATACGTGCTTGGTTTTTAAACTCAGCCACTCCGGATCACGTAGCCAAACATTTTGTGGCAGTTTCTACCAATATTCAAAAAGTAACAACTTTCGGAATTGATTCTGAAAATATTTTCCCTATGTGGGATTGGGTTGGGGGCCGTTTTTCATTGTGGAGTGCTGTAGGGCTTTCTATAAGTTTAGCCGTTGGTTACCCACATTTTGAAAAATTGCTTATCGGGGCTCATGATATTGATGAGCATTTTAAAACAGCCCCTTTTGAAAAAAATATTCCGGTTTTATTAGCACTGTTAAGCATTTGGTACAACAATTTCTTTGAAGCCGAAAGCGAGGCTTTAATTCCGTACACGCAATATTTGCAAAAATTAGCTCCGTATTTACAACAAGGAATTATGGAAAGTAACGGAAAAAGCATTGATCGAAACGGTAATCCGGTAGGGTATCAAACCGGAACTTTAATTTGGGGTGAACCCGGAACCAATTCGCAACATGCTTTTTTTCAATTGATTCACCAAGGAACAAAACTAATTCCCACCGATTTTATTGGATTTGTTCAACCGCTATACGGCGATAAAGACCACCACCAAAAGTTGATGTCTAATTTCTTTGCTCAAACCGAGGCCTTATTGAATGGGAAATCACCTGAACAAGTATTAAATGAATTTGAAAAACAAGGGATATCTGGTGAAAAAGCCCAAAGTTTATTGCCGTTTAAAGTATTTTATGGAAATAAACCAACCAACACTTTATTAATTCAGCAGCTTACACCAGAGACTTTAGGAGCTTTAATTGCTTTATATGAGCATAAAATTTTCGTTCAAGGAGTTATTTGGAATATTTTTAGTTACGACCAATGGGGAGTAGAGTTGGGGAAACAACTGGCCAATTCTATATTAGACGAAATTCAATCCCGAAAAGTAAACCAACACGATAGCTCAACTAACTTTTTATTACAGTATTTTTTAGATAGAAGTTAAACAGAAAACCAAATCAATTCAAAAAAAGAGACACGTCCTGATAGCGAGACGAGGTCTCTTTTTCTTTTTTTGACTATATTTGTTATTCAAATAAATTAAATCATGTACGAATTACTACAAAAATTGCACTCTTGGTGGGCTTATTTAGCTCTTATAATTTTAGTTTTGGCAGTTGTAAATGCCTTGATGGGTTATGTTTCAAAGCGAAATTTTGAATCCAAAGATTTACGAATTTCTCTTTTTGCTTTTATTTTTTCCCACATTCAACTTTTATTTGGTTTGGCTGTATTTTTTGTTTCCCAAAAAGGATTTAAAGCCTTTGGCGTTGAAGGAGCCATGAAAAACCCTGAATTGCGTTTGACTATGCTGGAACACCCTTTAATCAACATTATTGCAATTGCTTTAATTACAATAGGATGGTCTAAACACAAGAAGGCCTTACCCGAGTTAAAGTTTAGAAAAATTTTATTTTTCTATTCTATCGGCTTAATTCTTATACTCAGTAGAATTCCTTGGAGTTCTTGGTTGGGATAAATTTGTAAAAAAGACCACGAAATGCCGTGGTTTTTTTTTCGGTATAACTTTTGTATTTATGAAACGAACCTTAAAATTGAGATTATGAAATGTATTTCTAAAGCCCTTTTTCCGGGTGTTCTTATCTTGTTTTTTTGTGGGAGTTTCTCTTTTATGCCCCAACAATTTGAAACCAAAGCTTCTTTTGATGGAGCGTCAAAAGCTTTGGGTTTTGCACAGACTCTTCAAAATGACAGCGTTCAAATAGAAGGAAAATATATTTTTAAACTATACAAAAAAGGAGCACATGCTTCTTACTATGCCGATAAATTTACGGGCAGAAAAACCGCTAGCGGTGCTATTTTTGATAACAAAAAATTTACAGCGGCTCACAAAAAGTTGCCTTTTGGAACCAAGGTTAGAGTAACCAATGAAGCCAATGGAAAATCTACGATGGTAACCGTAAACGATAGAGGACCCTTTACCAAAGGCAGAGAAATAGACTTGTCTAAAGCGGCTTTTCGCGATATAGCCAGGCACCACGGTTACGGTTCAATGAAAGTGACTATTGAGATTGTTGAAGAAATAAAACAACCTTAATTCCAAAACAGATTTCATTAAAGTTAATGAGCTTGTTGGTTTATTTTTCCATCCAGTTTTTATAAGGGTTATTGCTTAAATACGCATTGTAATAACGCTCGTCTTGGGTAACTTCTGCTCCCAACCATGAGGGTTTTTCAAATGCTTCGGTTTCCGAGTTTAATTCAATTTCGGCTATAATCAAGCCTTCATTTTCCCCAAAAAAAACATCTACTTCAAAAAGGTGTTTTCCAACTTTTATATCATATCTTACTTTTTCTATGATACTTTGCTCGCAAAGCGGAAGTAACATTTCAACTTCTGAAGTTTCAATTTCTTTTTCCCATTCGAGTCTGCTCATTCCAGAGCTGTTTCCTTTGCCCTTTACCGTTAGGTATCCTTTATTTCCTTTAATTCGAATTCTTACAGTACGTTCTGGATCAGATGATAAATAGCCTTGTACAATTCGGTTTTTACCCATAGCTTCTTTTTGGAAAGCATTTGAAAGGACTAAAAATTTTCGTTCTATTTCTATCATTTTCGTTTTAAATCTTACCGAAAGATACTATAAATTTGTGAGATGGATAGCGTTGTTCCTTACCGAAAAATTATTCATATAGACATGGATGCATTTTATGCATCTGTTGAGCAATTGGATTTTCCGGAGCTCAAAGGAAAACCCTTGGCTGTGGGCGGTAGTGAAGTGCGAGGTGTGATTTCGGCAGCCAGTTATGAAGCCCGTAAATTTGGTGTTCGAAGTGCTATGAGTGGTATTTTGGCCAAAAAATTGTGCCCGGAGTTGGTATTTGTTAAACCTAGATTTGAACGCTACACTGAAATCTCACGAAAAATCAGAAAAATTTTTCAGGAGTATACCGATTTGGTTGAACCACTTTCTTTAGACGAAGCCTATTTGGACGTAACTCAAAATAAAAAGGGAAATCCAAGTGCATCGCTTTTGGCACAAGAAATAAGGAAAAGAATTTTTGATGAAACCGGATTAACGGCATCGGCGGGTATTTCTATTAATAAATTTGTTGCTAAAGTGGCCTCTGATTACCATAAACCCAACGGGCAAAAAACAGTGAATCCGGATGAGGTGGTTGCGTTTTTAGAAGCTTTAGATATTCGAAAGTTTTATGGTATAGGAAAAGTCACTGCAGAACGGATGTACCAGTTTGGAATTTATACCGGCAAAGATTTAAAAGGAAAGAGTTTGGAGTTCTTGGAGGAAAACTTCGGAAAAAGCGGGAAACACTATTTCTACATAGTTCGCGGAATACACAATAGTCCTGTTAAACCTAATAGAATTTCAAAATCTGTGGGTGCCGAACGCACTTTTAGTGAAAATTTATCTTCTGAAGTATTTATGGAAGATCGATTAGCATCTATAGCGAAAGAACTCGATAGAAGACTTCAAAAACATAAAATTGCCGGTAAAACAGTTACACTGAAGATAAAATATTCCGATTTTACTTTACAAACTAGAAGTAAAACGCTCCCGTACTTTGTGGCTGATAAATCTATTTTATTAGAAACCGCTAAAGAATTACTGTATCAGGAAAAACTTAAAGACTCAGTTCGTTTGTTGGGAATTTCTTTAAGTAATTTAAATTCAGAGACCAAAAAAACAGTTGTAGTTCAACTTAAATTTGATTTTTGACGATTCTTTTTTTGTGTAAAAGTTGCTTCAACAAAAGTTAAACCTTTAAAAGATTAGTCTATATTTCAAATTAAACTATAATTTTGACCACTTAAAATGTACCAAATGCTTGAATTTAAACACTATGACACTTGTTTGAACGCGAATTTTTCTAAATCCAAGTTCAAAACGATGCCTTTAGTAAACTGGGATTTTTATTCTGATTTTTTGAGTCAGTTTAATAAAGTCCTTTCAGATGAAAATCAATTAGCTCAGTTGTCAGCTTTTTGGGGTTGGGAATTGAATTCTGATGTGCACACTAAATTAACCACAGATACGGTTGTGGTAGTTACTTGTCCAAAATTGAAAATTGTATTTGCTTCGCAAAATATAGAACGAATGAATGGCTATCGTCCGGAGGAAGTGTTGGGGAAATCTCCTAAGATTTTTCAGGGAGAAGCCACTTGTACTACTACTTCTCACGAAATCAGTCAAGCGATACAATTACAACAACCTTTTGATAAGGTAATTACCAATTATTGCAAAGACGGTTCCTTATACCGTTGTCACATTAAAGGTTTTCCTGTTTTTAACAAGTGGGGTGAACTTACCAATTTTATAGCTTTTGAGAAAGCCGCATAAAAAAAGGAGTTCGTTTTACGAACTCCTTTTTTGCAGTAAAAGACTTATTAGTCTCTACTTGATATTTTAGAAAGCAATCTGAGAAACTCAACATAAAGCCAAACTAATGTAATCATTAGTCCCATTGCTCCATACCATTCCATAAATTTAGGATGTTGTTTTTGAACTCCTTCTTCAATTCTGTCAAAATCTAAAAATAAATTTAAAGCAGCTACAACAATTACTAATACACTAATTCCGATACTCATTAATGAGTTTCCATAATGAACGGGTTGAAAACTGGTAAACATACTCAACAACCAAGTAATTAAATAGTAGATAGCTATGGTTATAGTAGCTCCAATAACTACAGATTTGAATTTTTCGGTAACCGTAACAATTTTGTATTTATACAACATAAAACAAACCAAAAAAGTAGTAAAAGTTGCTCCTACAGCTTGAATCACAATTCCGGGATACATTGATTCAAAAACAACGGATAATGCACCAATAAATAACCCTTCAAAAAAGGCATAACCAGGGGCTAAATAGCCTGAAAGATGAGGTTTGAAAGTAGCAACGAGAACTAAAATTAAACCAACTACAGCCCCTCCAATTAAAAAAGGCAATGGATTGTAACCACTTGCTGTCATTGTCCAAGTAAAAGCAGCCGAACAAACTAAGATTAACAACAGAATTAAACTTTTGTTTACGGTTCCGTTGATACTCATGCTTTCGTTATAAGCAGACCAAGTTTGGTTACCTTGCTCATCTATTT
>JANJWE010000021.1 GCA_024709705.1 Flavobacterium sp.
TTGGTTCCTTCCATGTAAATACCTGATGTGTTGTTTTTAAAATAATTGGTATAGATATAACTATCTGAAATCTCTTTTAATAAAAGTCCGTACGAGGAAGCTCCCCAATTTTCATCAAAATAATTATTAATCATTGTTACATTTTTAGAAAACATGACGGCTACTCCAGCCCCATTATTTCTGAAAATATTTGTGATGTAGGAATCATTAGATGAGAACATAAAATGCAATCCGTATCGAATGTTATTTGTTGCGATGTTTCTCCAAATGACAGAATCATACACAAATTCAAAATAGATACCGTCACGATGACCTTTGACAGAGTTTCCAATGATTTGTAAATCATTACTTTTCCATGCATGAATACCGTTTCCGATTTGTTGTTCTTCTTTGCCGTAAGCAATAATCGTGTTGTTTTTAACAATACAGTTTCTTCCGTTTTGGATGTAAATACCAAAGAAATTATCATCCAATTGATTTCCTTCTATAACCACAAACGATTTATTGTACACTTTAATTCCGCAAGGATCTTCTAAAGCTGCAAATCCGGAATTAATTACTCTAAATCCTTTCACAATCACACTATCCGCATGAATCGAGAGGACTTCTACTTTTTTCTGTCCGTCTAAAACCGGAAAATCTTTTCCCAGGAAAACAATCTTCTTATCAATACGAATGTTTCCTTCTTTGTAAATACCTTTATGAACCAAAACTGTATCGCCATCATTTGATGCATTCAATGCTTGTTTGATGGTTCTGTACGGTTTGTTTGCTCCAACTTCAAGTTTTTGAGCTTGTAGCGAAAAAGTACAAAGAAAGAAAATGAAAAGTAGTCGCATTAATAGAGTTTTTATTTTAAAATTTCATTCCATTTAATTGCTTTTGCTTTTAGTTTATCACCAAAAATTTGAGCGTCAGCCTGTGTTGAAAATGCAGCAATGTTGCCATTCATGGGACTATTGATGTCACCTCCAGAAATGTAAAAGGCAGTTGTGGCATCAATCAGTTGATTATTTTGAGTGTAGTCATGCACGTAATAACTTTTGACCTTTGTAGATTCATTTTCTTCACAGTATTTTACTAAACAAGAAATGTCATCGAATGCATAAAAACGTCCCTTTTGGGTTTGAATCTCAGCACCAAATTTTCCGTCAGAAATGGGCATTTTACAAAATTCACAAGCATCCACATTTAATTTAATAGGTTTGGGCTCATTACTTCCACAAGCTGTTAGTAAAAAAACAGGAATTAGTAATAAGGTAGCTTTTGGTTTCATAAATCTTTTGTACCATTTGAATTCCAATGTCAGCACAATAAAAATTAACAAACCACTACCAATTAACATCCATCCGCCAATATCGGGAACCGAATAGGCACCAAAATTTAATAATTGTTTATACCCAATTAATGGTGGTTGATAAGACATTCCGGGAACTTTAATCGCTGCATTAGGATCCAAGTTGTGGCCGTATTCGTAGTTCCATCGATAAAAATCGACACCTGCGAGAATGGTAAAAAGTATAAAAGAAGCAAATAATGCTAATACAAATTTTCTCTTGGCAATCAAAACCGATACTAAGGCAAAAAGTCCAAAAAAACCAATAATGTAGGGTAGAATTTTAAATTCTATAAAGTTTTCGGTATGTAAAGTAGCCATACCAATGTAATGGTTGAGGCCGTTAATAATTTCTACATCGCCACCAATTTTGTTTGCATACAATTTTAAATTTAAACCTTCAGGATATTGAGGGGCATCTAAATCTATCTGCCACATTGGAAAATAGAGCGAACCCAAAAACAAGACTGTTACAATCAAAAGGAGCACTTTTGAAAGTAAAGATATTTTTACTGTTTTCATTTTTTTTGAATTAAGGGAGCATCAAGAAATGGATGCTCCCTTTGAGTTATTATTTACTAGCCGGTAAGTTTGTACCTAAGCTAAATTGTAAAGGCACATTTGAACCTTTTGGAGATACACGAATATACCCTTGCATTTCTTGATGTAACGCACTACAGAAGTCCGTACAATAGAATGGGAATGTTCCCACTCTGTCCGGAACCCATTTTAAGGTTGTGGTTTCACCCGGCATGATTAAAAGTTCACCATTATCGGCACCTTTAACAGCAAATCCGTGAGGCACATCCCAATCTTGTTCTAAATTGGTGACGTGGAAATATACTTCATCCCCTAAGAATACACCTTCTATATTATCCGGTGCAAAGTGCGAACGCATCGAAGTCATGTAAACATGTACTTTATTACCTTCACGCACTACTTTAGCTTCTTTTTCACCTTTGGCAGCATACGGATGTTTGTTTTCCTCTAGTTTATAGAATTTATATTGTCCGTTGTTTCGAATTAAATCGGCTGGTGCAGCTTGAGCATAATGAGGCTCTCCAATAGTTGGGAAATCTAAAATCAACTGCATTTTATCACCACTGATGTCATAAATTTGAGCACTCTGGCACAACTCAGGGCCGGTTGGTAAATAACGGTCTTTCGTAATTTTGTTGTACGCTACTAAATATTTACCAAATGGTTTTTTACTATCACCACCCGGAATACATAAGTGACCCACTGAATAATAAGTAGGAACTCTATCTAATACTTTTAGTGATTTAATATCCCATTTCACTACTTCAGATGAAACGAAGAAAGTTGTATAAGAATTTCCTTTACCGTCAAAATCGGTATGCAATGG
>JANJWE010000043.1 GCA_024709705.1 Flavobacterium sp.
AACCTGCTGTAAAATAAATGGATAACAGCTTTTTGTCTTCTTGTAATTTCTTATTTATTCGATTCATTTTTGCTTACAATTTAAAATAGTCGATATACGTCGTCAGATCTTTATCCCCGCGACCGGAAAGATTTATTACCACAATATCTGAAGGTTTAAACTGCTTTTTATCCAAAACTGAAAAAGCATGAGCGGTTTCAATGGCCGGAATAATGCCTTCGGTTTGCGATACTTCCCAACCTGATTGCATGGCTTCATCATCCGTAATGGCAATAAATTCAGCTCGTTTTGTTTGATGTAAATGTGAATGTAGCGGCCCAACACCGGGATAATCCAAACCGGCAGAAATCGAATACGGTTCCGTAATTTGTCCGTCATTTGATTGCATCAAAAGCGTTTTACTTCCATGAATGATGCCAATTTTCCCTAAAATGGATGTCGCCGCACTTTCACCGGAATCGACTCCTTTTCCGGCTGCTTCCACAGCGATTAATTTTACGTTTTCATCATCTAGAAAATGATAAAAAGCACCGGCTGCATTGCTTCCACCGCCGACACACGCAATCACGTAGTTAGGAAATTCTGTTCTTTCTTTTTCCTCTAATTGAGCTTTGATTTCTTCTGAAATGACGGCTTGAAAACGAGCTACCATATCCGGATAGGGATGCGGCCCCACTACAGATCCTATGATATAGTAGGTGTTTTCCGGATTATTAATCCAATCTCGAATGGCTTCATTGGTGGCATCATTCAAGGTTTTGGAACCCGAAGTAGCCGGACGAACTTCGGTACCTAACATTTTCATTCGAGCTACATTAGGAGCTTGTCGTTTGATGTCGACTTCACCCATATAAATCACACATTCCAAACCCATTAAAGCACAAACGGTTGCCGTAGCTACTCCGTGTTGGCCAGCTCCGGTTTCGGCAATGATTCGGGTTTTACCTAATCGTTTGGCAATCAAAATCTGACCGATAGTATTGTTGATTTTGTGTGCACCGGTATGACACAAATCTTCTCGTTTTAAGTAGATTTTGGTGTTGTATTTTTCCGATAATCGTTTGGCAAAATACAGAGGCGTAGGTCGACCCACATAATCTACCAACAGCTCCATGAATTCCTTTTTAAAACTGGGCTCCGCTGTAATTTTTAAGTAATTCAATCTAAGCTCTTCAATATTTGGATAGAGCATTTCAGGAATGAACGCTCCGCCAAATTCGCCATAAAAACCTTTTTCATCTACTTGATAGTTCATCGCAATTGTTTTAGTTTTTCTTGAAATTCTTTAATTTTTTCTTTGTTTTTGATTCCGGGCTTCTCTTCAAATTGACTGTTAATATCAATGGCAAAACAATATTTTGCCGCATCTGATTGAAGGAATTTTTCCAATTTTGGTAATTCATTCAACCCAATTCCGCCACTTAAAAAGTACGGAATGTTTTCTTTGTATTGATTTAAAATTTCCCAATCAAAAGTAGTTCCGTTTCCCCCTGGAAGCTTTCCTCTGGTATCAAATAAGTAATAGTCAATACTATTTTTATAGTTATTTAAATCGCTGAAATTTAATTTTTTATCAACTGTTATTGCTTTAATCACTTTAGTTTTTAAACTTTTTATTTGTAAACAAAAATCGGGTCTTTCTTTACCGTGTAATTGCACCATACTCAGTTGATGTAATTGAATTGTATCTCGAATTGTATCGAAATCATCATCTACAAAAACTCCCACTTTTTCAATTGATTTTGAATTCACATGAATCTCATTTTCGCAATACCGTTTGGATTGCTTCCAAAAAATAAAACCCAAAAAATCAGGTTGCAATTCGCCAATTGCATTGCAGTTTTCCTGATTATTCATGCCACAAATTTTTAGTTTCATGAGTTTATTTTTTGGATGAATTCTTTCATTTCATATTCAGGGTTTTTAGATTTCATGAAATACTCACCCATTAAAAAACCTTGAAAACCGAAGTTTTTTAATTCAGAAACAGATACGGCAGAATTTATACCGCTTTCTGAAATTTTGATAAATTCAGATGGAATGTGTTCAGACAATTGTTTACTATAGTTCAAATTGACTTCAAAGGTTTTCAGATTTCGGTTGTTTACGCCAATTAAATCCAAACTTGGCATAATCGATTTATCCAGTTCTTCTTGGTTGTGAATTTCCAATAAAACTTCCAACTGAAGCGATTTGGCCAATTCAGATAATTTTTTGATTTCTTCTCTACTTAAAACCGCCGCAATCAATAGAATTACATCGGCTCCAAAAGCTTTAGCTTCCAAAATTTGATACGCATCAATCGTAAAATCCTTTCGTAATAGGGGTAAAGTTGTTGTAGCTCTTGCTAAAAGAAAATCGTCTAAAGAACCGCCAAAATACTGACTATCCGTTAATACAGAAATTCCCGAAGCACCGCCATTATCATAACTTTTCACAATTTCTTCAACCGAATTCGATTGGTTTATAACTGATTTAGAAGGCGAACGTCTTTTGTGCTCGGCAATGATTCCGCTTGAACTGTTGGATAAATTTTGTACCAACGAAGTCGTTTTTCGTTCAAACAAAACCGACTGTTCCAATTGTTGTATTGGAATAATCGTTTTTTTCAACGCCACTTCTCTTTTTTTAGAAGCAATGATTTGGTCTAAAATATTCATGATTGACTGATGTTTTGAAGTTTTTTTAATCTTTGGAGTGCTTTTCCGCTAATCAAACTGTCTTTTGCTATTGCGATACTTTCGTCCATCGCTGTTTTTTTCATCATCGCAATGGCTAAAGCCGCATTAGCAATAACCACGTCATTCTGCATTGGTGTTCCATTTCCGGAAAGAATGGTCATGAAGATTTTTGCGGCTTCTTCAACCGTTTCGCCACCTTTAATTTGGTGTAAAGTGACCGATTTGGAATTAAAATCCTCCGGTTTTAAAATTTTTTCCGATGCATTGGAAATGATTTTGACATTTCCGGTCAATGAAACTTCGTCAAAACCTTCTAAATCATATAAAATGGAGAAATGGGTAGTGGTATTTTGATATAAATAGGCATACATTCGAGCCAATTCCAAACTAAAAACACCTACTAATTGGTTTTTGGGAAATGACGGATTTACCATGGGCCCCAGCATGTTAAAGAACGTTTTTACGCCTAATTCCTTTCGAATGGGACCCACATTTTTCATGGCCGGATGAAATAACGGAGCGTGAAGAATAGCAATATTGGCTTCATCTAAACATTTTTCCAAAAAATCTTGTTGGTTACTGAATTTTACCCCTAAATTCTCCATCACATTACTGGATCCGGAAATGGAAGAAACACCGTAATTTCCGTGTTTGGCAACTTTGATTCCCGCTCCGGCAACAACAAAAGAAGATAGTGTAGAAATATTGAACGTGTCTTTTCCGTCGCCACCGGTTCCACATAAATCGATGGTGTCGTAGTTTGAAAAATCAATGGGAATGCAAAGTTCTAACAACGCTTCCCGAAAACCGGTTAATTCTTCAATAGTTATGCTTCGCATCATAAAAACGGTCATAAAAGCGGCCATTTGACTGGCATTGTATTGTCCGGAAGACAGATTAATCAGCACGTTTTTTGCTTCGTCTTTTGAAAGTGTTTGGTGGTTAATTAATTGATTGAGTATGTTTTTCATTTTTAAGTGAATAGTAATTAGTGAATAGTAATTAGTCGTTTTACGACCTGCTATTAATGAAGGACTAACTCTTCAGCCAATTTTCTAAAATCTTTTTACCCTGTGGCGTTAAAATGCTTTCCGGATGGTATTGCACCCCTTTTACATCAAAAGTCTTGTGTCGGATAGACATGATTTCACCGTTTTCATCCACGGAAGTAATTTCTAAATCTTCGGGAAAATCATTGGGATTGATAACCCAAGAATGGTAGCGACCGACTTCAAATTCCTTGGGTAAATTGTTGAATAGGCTATCCTCTACTTGAATTTTTACTTTAGATGAAACGCCATGATAGACTTTTTCTAAGTTGATTAAACTTCCACCAAAAACTTCACCAATAGCTTGCTGACCCAGACAAATGCCGAGTATGCTTTTGGAGGCAGCATATTTTTTGATGACATCCAACAACAAACCCGCTTCTTCAGGAATGCCGGGACCAGGCGAAAGGAGAATTTTATCGAATTTTTCCAATTCATTCAACTCAAATTCATCGTTTCTGTAAACGGTAACTTCGGCTTTTAAATCTTCTAAATAGTGAACCAAATTGTAGGTAAAACTATCGTAGTTGTCGATGATGATGATTTTTTTCATTTTCAAATTATATTTTTTCAGCCATTTCTAAGGCTTTGGTTAACGCATTTAACTTGTTGTACACTTCTTGCATTTCGTTTTCTTCTGACGAACTTTCAACAATTCCGGCTCCGGCTTGGTAATGCAATTGATGGTTTTTACTCAAGAAAGTCCGAATCAGAATAGCGTGATTGAAATTACCATTAAAATCCATAAAACCAATAGCTCCGCCATAAAAACTTCGGTTGGTGTTTTCAATTTTTTCAATGAGTTGCATGGCTTTGTGTTTGGGAGCTCCGGTTAATGTTCCGGCCGGAAAAGTTGAAGCCACTAAAGCCATGGTTTCAGATTCAGGTTTTAGTTTTCCCACTACTTTTGAAACCAAGTGAATAACGTGCGAAAAAAACTGTATTTCTTTGTATTTCTGTACGTCAACCTGATTGCAATTTCTGCTTAAATCATTTCTTGCAAGGTCTACCAGCATGACGTGTTCGCTGTTTTCTTTGGCATCTTCGGCCAGATTTTTGGCTTGAATGGCGTCATTTTCATCATTTCCGGTTCGTTTGAAGGTTCCGGCGATGGGATGAATTTCGGCTGCACCATTTTTTACAATAAGATGAGCTTCGGGCGAAGAACCAAATAATTTAAAATCGCCATAATCAAAATAGAATAAATAGGGGGAAGGATTGATGTTTCGTAGAGCTCTATAGACATTGAATTCATCCCCTTTGAAACTTTGCGAAAATCTTCTGGACAAAACCAATTGAAAAACATCTCCACGATGGCAATGTTTTTTGGCTAAAGCCACAAATTCTTTGAAAGTGTCATCGGTTAAATTGGAAAGGGTTTGGCCCACTTTTGAAAAAGAAAAAGAAGCAAAATTTTTCACTTGAAGTAATTGTTCTATTTCGCCAATATTAGAGTGGTTATCCAGACTGTGACAAAATATATAGGCTTCATTTTTAAAATGATTGATGGCAATTACATTTTGATAAATGGCATAATACATTTCCGGAATAGCCAACGAATTTTCTTTGGGATTGATAGTTATTTTTTCAAAATAGCGAACCGCATCGTAACTGGTGAAACCAAACAAACCGTTGTAGGCAAATTTTAAATCCGGTCCTGAAACTTCAAATTTTTGCATGAATTGAGTAAGTTCATCCGCAACATTTGTTGTTACCTCAATGGTATCAATTTGAAAGTTACCATCCGGAAAGAGGATTGAAATTTGATGATTTTCTACCTTAAAACTCGAAATCGGGTTGCAACAGATGTACGAAAAGCTATTGTCACTTGCATGATAATCGGAACTTTCCAACAAAATACTATTGGGAAATTTATCGCGAATTTTCAAATACACACTCACCGGTGTGATGGTATCGGCTAGAACCGATTTGTATGTTGTGTTTAGTTTGTACGGTTTCATAATTTAAATGAGTTTAAAAAGAAAAAGGGCTTGTCGTGTTTGACAAGCCCTTTGAATATTTTGAAAAATACAT
>JANJWE010000077.1 GCA_024709705.1 Flavobacterium sp.
ACTGCGAGGTAAAATCAATAGAAAATGCATTAGTTGATATTACAAAAAAACAAAACGAAAAGGTTTTTGGTTTGGAAACCGTTAAAGAACAAATGGAGGTTTTTGAGACGATTGCTTATGATATTCAAATGGAAGAATTGATAAAAACTGCCAAATCAGAACTCGTAAATGACCGAAAGGAAATGCAAGAAGTCATGGCAATTTATGCCTCGGAAGATGTAGATAAAATGGTTGAATTTTCGAAAAAGTCTGACAATAAAATCAGTTCTCAATTTGATTCGGTTTTATTGGAAAACAGAAACGTAAATTGGATACCGACAATAATAGAAGTTGCTCAAAAAAAGCCCACGTTTTTTGGTGTAGGAGCTGCTCATCTTGGGGGTGAAATGGGCGTAATTCGATTATTGCGAAAAGCCGGATTTACAGTAGAACCGGTATTTTAGTAGCCCCAACGTCTTTTTTGATCCAACTCCTGTTGTTCTTGAAGCACTTCAACAGGAATCACTTTGAGCAATGAAGGATGTTGCTCAATGGCATACTCGATTTTTTCAACTATTTCCTCTATGGATTCATTTTCATAGTCAATTTGTAAAGGTTCTTTGATTACCATCGACTGAAGAATTCCTTTTTTCTTAATTCGCAATCCTTTACGATCAAACGAACGTCTAAATCCATCTATGACTATAGGAACAACAATAGGTTTGTGTTGCTTTATGATATGAGCCGTACCTTTTCGAACCGGTTTAAAAGAACGCGTGGTTCCTTGAGGAAAAGTAATTACCCAACCGTCTTTGAGTGCTATTTTAATATTTTCAGTATCGTTGGGATTTACTTCTCTTTTTATGTCTTTGCCTTTAGCTCTCCAAGTTCGTTCTACCGTTATGGCACCTGCATAAGCCAATATTCGGGGTAATAATCCCTCTTTCATGGTTTCACTGGCAGCAACATAATAAATATTGAGTTTGGGTTGCCATAAGTAGCCTACATTTTTAATAGTATCAACTCTCCCGCTTAAACTTGCGTTAAAAACATGAAACATAGCAACTACATCTGCAAAATAAGTCTGGTGATTGGATATAAAAAGAACTCCGGTATCTGGTAAATTTTTAATAATTTCAGAACCCTCGATATGCATTTCGTTAAAACCACGATATCTTCGATGTGTTAAAACACCAAAAACACGGATCAACCATTTTTTTAGAAAAAGTATGTGTCCAAAAGGATTTCTTTTAATCAAACCCATATTTACAAAATTCAATGTAAAAAAACCAAATGCGAAAGTAGCAAAAACAAACTAATTTAAAGAACGTTTTTTAGGGTTTCTTTGAGTTCACTCATCATCATAGCCGTAGCTCCCCATACAATATGTTCCTTCACCAAAAATGCCGGAACATCTATTGCTGCAGCATAGGAAGTGTTTAATCTTCTCTGAACCACAATATTATCATTAAGAAATTCTTTCAAAGGAAATTCAATTATGGCGGCAACTTCTGATTCTTGTGGTGTAAAAGTCAAGGGATGATTTGAAATCCCCAAAAATGGGGAAACCAAAAAATTGCTGGGTGGTATGTAAACTTCTGTAAAAGCTTTTATCACTTCAACCCTTGTACGACACACCCCAATTTCCTCCTCGGTTTCACGTAGTGCGGTATCCATCAACGATTTATCTTCCGGATCTACTTTACCTCCGGGAAACGCAATTTGAGAGGAATGAACTCCCGGATAGGAATTACGTACGATTAAAACCAAATGTGTATCCTTTTCTTTAGGGTACAAAAGCATCATTACGGCTGCTTTCTTTGGGTTTATACTCGAAATATTCAATTCTTTTAACATTTCAATTCGATCTACAGGCGACATTAAAAGATGAGCTTTTGCTGCCGGAAGCTTTTCTTTTGTTATTTTTGGAACATATTTTAAAAAATCATGAAACTCCATAAAATCCTAGTATTTTGCTTCGTAATGAGTTTGTATTCTTGTCAAAAGAATTCTAAAGATACTGTACAAAAAAATAGTGTCCAAAAAAAGAATCCAGATCCGGTAGAAAATATAATACCTAAACCAAAATACGATTTAAAAACTGTAGTGATTACAGAAGAAAATGTGGTCGATTTTTTAACTTGGTATGGCGAACAAAACCCGGAAAATAGAGTTAAAATAGAATGTTCGTTTGGCGTCATTGAAGTTGAACTATATGAGCAAACACCATTGCACAGAGCTAATTTTATTTATTTGGTTAAAAAAAATTACTTTAATACAACTTATTTTCATAGAGTGGTAAAAAATTTCATTGTACAAGGTGGAAATTCGGATGAAACGATAACCCAAAAAGAAAGAAAAAATATTGGGAAATATTTTATTCCGGCTGAATTTGTAAAATCGTACAAGCATAAGTACGGTGCGTTAGCTTCTGCTAGAACATGGGAAAACAATCCTGAAAAATTGAGCAATCCCTTTGAATTTTATTTTGTACAAAATAAAAACGGGGCTCATCATTTGGATGGTGAACATACGGTTTTTGGGAAAATTATATCGGGCTTTGATGTTCTTGATGAAATTGCCTCACAAAAAACAGATGAAGGAGAATATCCTTTGTTGAATATAAAAATCAAGGTAACACTTTCAGAATAATGTTTAGTAAAGAAGAATCCCAAAAAATTAAAAGACTATTTTGGATAGCTTTTGCTGAGGAATATCCCAGAAAATGGTTGTTATACAATACGAGAATTAAAGATTTTTCTTTCAAATTTTATGCTGATAATAAAATAGCACAAGTCGTTTTGGATATAGAATGTAAAGATGAAGAACTCCGTAAAATCTATTTTGAAAAAATAGAATCTTTAAAATCTATTTTACAATCTGAATTTTTACCGGATGTGATTTTTGATAAGAACTTTCTTTTAGAAAATCAAAAAAGAATAAGTAGAATCTATGTTGAAATAGAGAATGTAAGCATTCATAATAAAGAAACCTGGAAGTCTGTTTTTGATTTTTTCTCAGAAAACATGGATCTTTTTGAAAGATTTTTCTACGAATATGAAGATTACATACGGGATTTAAAAATTAATACGTAATTAAGAATTTTATTTCATTTCTAATCTAATTTCAATTATATTTGGAGAAATCAATAATTAAACATTATAATGTCTTCAAATTACCTTAAAACTTTCGGAAGATTTAATCCCAAATTTTTAAATCTTTGTTACCTCTTCTTGGCAACATCCTTATTCGTTTCTAATTCTATTACTGCTCAAAGCAAATACCAAGAGCAATACGACAGTAGTTTGTTTTTATCCAATGGTGTTGAACTTTACGAAAAAGGCAAATATGCTGAATCTATTGTTGAATTTGAAAAAGTGGCCAAAACTGATCCCAATTTTTTAAAAGCACAGTATGAAAAATTAATGTCGCTACGGGCATTGGAAAAAACAGACGAACAAAAATTATTATTGGAAAGTCTTTACAATTCTAAATTAATGTCTGATGCTCCGGAATTACTATTGCAGTATGGTATATTTTTAAGCGATGCAAAAGAATACGATGAAGCCGAAAAAAGATTTAAAGAAGCCGAAAATTTTATTCCAAACTCTTCGATGCTGCATTACAACTTGGCCATATTATACATTCGAAAAGAAGAAAGACAAAAAAGTATTGATTACCTAAAAAAATGTATTATTGGAAATCCAAATCATGCTTCTTCACAATATTTTATTGGACTCTTAGCCTATGAAGATGGAAGAATTGTTGAAGGTTCACTTGCTATGCTTTCCTACTTGGCCAACGCCCCTTCAGGAAGATTTGCCAAAGATGCTATCTTAAAGTTAAATTCTAAAATGGGACAAAATTTCTTGGAAAAACCTAAATACGTTTTTTCTGAAAAGGGAGATCAATTTGAAGAATTGGAAACCATCTTAAGAAATCAACTCCCATTAAATGCCAAATACAAAATCAAATCAAAAATTGATGATGTTATATCACGTCAGGTTCAAGCCATTTTAGAATATGCTCCTACACATAAGGTAGGCAACGGATTCTTTGAACAAAATTACATTCCGTGGCTTGCCGATATTGCTAATAAAAATTATACCGAGGCATTTACCTACTACATATTAATGTCTATGGAAGAGGTTTTGGGTAAAAAATTAACCTCAGAAAAAAAGAAAATTTTTGACTTTGCCGAAAACTATATCGGAAAACAATTTTGGGAAAAATACGCCCAAAGAACTATCAATCATTTTGGTAAAGAAGAAAAAGTTGTGGTATACCTCAGAAACGGAGATCCTTTTTTGATTGGAAAATCAGAAAATGGAATCAATCAGGGAAAATTTAGAGTTGTTAATAACTTTGGGCAACAAGTGAGCGAAATCAACTATTTGAATGGTGAATTAGACGGTTTGCAAAAATATTTTTTTGAAAATGGCTCTTTGTCTGAAGAAACCTTTTTTGCCAAAGGAATTAAAAACGGAGAAACTAAAGAATATTTCAAAAATGGAAACCTTCAAAGTGTTGGTACCTACAAAAACAATTTGTTAGACGGTTCATTTGTTACCTATCATCCTAATGGGGGCAAACAATGTGAATTAACTTTTAAAGATGAAAAAAGAGATGGTTTAATGGTATGCTATTATCCCAACGGAAAAAAACGAAGTGAAATTACTTATAAAGATGGACTTATTAACGGTTGGGTAATTAATTATAACGAAGTTGGAGACATCACATCCAAATACAATTATGTTAATGATGAATTGGAAGGTGAAGGTGTAACTTATTTTGATGGTAAAACCATTAAAATGATGGCCACATACAACAAAGGAAAGATTAAAGATTCTTTAAAAGAGTACTTTGAAAACGAACAGTTGAGAAAAGAAAGTTTGTTTGTCAACGGAACATTAAAGAAAGAAACGGAATATTTTGAAAATGGTGTACTTTCATCCGAAGCTTTTTATGACGACAAAGGGTTGTTGGAAAACTATACCTATTACGACAGAAATGGCGAAAAATATTTTGAAGAAAAATACAAAGCCGGCGAACTCAAAATGGGATATCAATACGTTAGAAATAATCCAAAACCTACCGAAGTTCCTGTGAATAATAAAGCCTATGTCATAAAAACATTAGACGGCAAAGTGTTGGTTAGCGGTTTCTTTGAAAAAGGAAAAATGAATAAAGAATGGACCTATTACAACAAAAATGGTCACATTAAAACCAAACAAAATATCCAAAATAATATATCAAATGGTATTCGTCACGACTACAACACAAACGGTGATTTAGTAGCAATTTACAATAACACCAATGGTGCTATCAATGGATTTTATGAAGGTTACAGCAACGGTAAAGTAAATAGATCATTTTATTTTAAAGAAGGGGAAAGAAACGGTCCTTACATTTACTATTATGATGACGGAACCGTTTCCTACGAAGGCTTTTTGTTAGAAGATGACAAAGCCTACAAACAATACAATTACACCCAAGACGGAAAACTTTCTCGAATCAATCAATACCAAAATGATGTTTTAGTTCAAACAACTTCTTATACAAAAAAAGGAACTGTTGAAAACGAAAGATCTTTTTCCAACTTGAACGGTGAACAAAAACATACAGAATCCGAAGGAATTATAGTTGTAACCAATTCCTATGTAAACGGAATCAAGCAAGGTAAAGGAACTACTAAAGACAA
>JANJWE010000116.1 GCA_024709705.1 Flavobacterium sp.
AGCTCTGGATCAGCTCGATGAGATCCAGCGTGATCTTGCCTGTCAGGTCCATGACCTTGAACCACGACAGATCGGTAAAGACGGTCAGACCGAACAGGAACAACGCCAGCAGAGCGAGCGTGCTGCCCTGCACGTTCAGCGCGAGAACCGCGAACTGACCCAGACTTTCGCCCAGTGCGCCCCCGGATGAGGCCGGCAGCGTAGAGCAACGGACTGAAAATCCGTGTGTCCCTGGTTCGATCCCTGGAGGTACCACCGAAAGCCTGAATATTTCTATTCAGGCTTTTTTATTTTGACCTAGTGTATCTTTTAGTGTTTCGGGCAAAAGTTCCTTTTTAATTTCTAATTCACCACTTGGAACTGACTCTTCATATTCAATTTCTTTTAAATCTTCTGATTTTCTTCCTATACCAATTTTAGGATTTTCTTGCGTTCCCGTAATTTTAATAGGTATTCCTAAAATACCCAAAGGTGGCAGTCCCAACCTCATCTTTATATTCAAATCCCCATTAAAACTCGTCTCGCCTTCTATTCTGGGTCTGAAACCTGCAACTTTAAAACGGAATCGTTCTATTTTAATAATATTATTTTTTACGGTAGTTCGAATAGATACTTTTGAAAGTTCGGGATCTTGCAAGGCATCGGTTTCCGTTTTTTGACTTACTACATTAAAAATCTTAAAACCTTTCATTTTAATATTCTTCACACTTAAAACTCCTCCACCGGTTAAAGACGGATAAATTGGACTCATATCGGCTCCCAACTTTCCGGATAATTTATAGTCTAATGCAACTATTCCTTCGGCGTAGGCTGCTGCCGAAGCCATTTCTTTGAATAGAGGTATTTCATTGTAAGCCCGTTTTATATCAAAATCTGATGCTTTTACAGAAAAATCAAAATGAGCTTTATTGGAATTTTCGGGTGCATAAATTACATTAGAGACCAATTTTGCTCCTGCAATACTCAAACTTGTATTTATCAATTGAAGCTGTCCTTTATTGATTTGAACTTTCCCCTTTAAATTCTCAATCAAAGTTTCATCCAGTTTTATTTTTGCAAAATCTCCGTTGAAATTGAAATTAAATTTCTGAGGTAAAAGCATGACACCATTTTCCACAACGGGCTCCTCTTCATTTTCAATTGTAGTTGGTATTAAAAATTCATTACAATTTAAAAACCGAGATGTAACCGAAAAATTCCCATTTAAAATCTCTGAATCAGATAACATAAAATTGATTACATTATTCATATACCCATTCATTTTAAAATCAGATTGGCCATAGCTTGCAGTAAAAGCATCAAAATGCATACGATCCTGATTGAAAACAAATTGTCCTTCTTCAATTACAAAAGGCAAAGGCAAAATATCAGAGTTTATTTTTATTTTTTTGAGATCTAATCGCCCTGTATTTTTTAAATTTTGGAATTTCCCAGATGTGGCATCACTTTGTTTCCCTTTAAAACTCACATCAACATCTGCAAAACCGGTAACATTCAATCCTTCTTTATTAAAAACTTTGTAAATCTTTTCAATATTTAGTATCCCTTTTGCATTTATATCATATAAAACATCATCAAAATTTTGAAATGAAGCATTCGCCACAAAGGGTTTATCTTCAAAAACAAAAGATAAAGGTTCCAGAAACAACTTAGAATCGGCAAAATTGCCATTTGAGTTGGAAAGTTTAGCCGCCACTTGAATGTTTTTTATTGGATTTGGATAAAATTGAGTTTGTATAAAACCGTCTTTTAGACTGAAACTACCCTTGGTTACTGGAAATTGACCCAAAGCTTTATCATAAGATCCTCTTGAAGTAATATCGGCTTTAAAGATACCTTTTAAGGTTAAATTTTTGAGCCCCAAAGCCTCATCCAATTGAGCCAAATTAAGCTGCGACCGAACTCTGGCATCCAATTTAGGTTTTGAGAATCCTTTAATTTTGATATTCCCATTGAAATAATCTTGTCCCACATTAAAGAAAACAGAATCAATTTTAACCCCGATTTGTTCCACATCTAAAGCCGGTAATTGGGTGTCAAAATTTAAAAAAATATGGCTTGCAGCAATAGGTGCATTTTTATTTGAAATATAACCTTCTCTCACTTTCATATTGAAATGTATATCGGGCTTTAAACTTTTTTCGGCAATATATTTGCCCTTAAGAGAAAAATACAAATCGGTTTTACCTTTAACTTGAGTATGCTCTAACCAAGTCACAAACTGCGGCGGTAAAGCCGTGAAAAAATTTTCTAACGAACTATTTTGAGATTGTACCGTAAAATCAAGATTATATCCGTTTTTTAAAAAATCCAACTTGCCTTTAAAGTCTACTGGTAATTTGTTTATCATTAACTTATTTTCATCAAAAAACAATTCTAATGAGTTTGTGTTCACCTTTGTAACAAGGTTGGCATTAACTTTTTTATTTTTAAGATAGTTTTCTGAATCAAACGTAAAATCAAAAGCCTCAATTTGGGCTTTTGTTTTGAGATTAAAAAGTGATTCATGTAAATTCCCTTTACCTAAATAATCAAATCCGAGAGCTTTAATTTCAATTTTGGTTGACAAATCCGAATAGGTTAAATCTAGTTTTCGTATATCAATTCTATCCAATTGTATGGAAGTTGAGGAAGTATCCGATTCGGTTGTTTGTGTATCACTTTTATAAATATTATAATTGGGGTACCCTTGCTTTGAAACTTTGATATTGGCTTTCCCTTCTGAAATATAAATCTCTTCGATTTTTATTTTTTCTCCAAATAAAACCGAAGCTACATTAATTCCAAATGAAACTTCCTTAACAGAAAGTAGCGTGTCTTTTTCAAAAGGTTGTGAACCCTTTAACCAAAAATCTTCAAGGGTAAGGGTTAATGAGGGGAAATGAGTAAAAAAAGATAATTGAGTTTCTCCAAAATTTAGCTCACCGTTTATTTTAGCATTGGCAAACTCTTTTACTTTATTTTCAATTGTTTGGGAAAACAATTTAGGTAGTATAAAAAGTAACGCAAGAAAGACAAATATCACGATAAAAAATCGTTTCCCCCATTTAAAAACTTTTAATTTAAGATTTTTTAGTGCCATGCATAACGGGTCTTTAACGGAATAAAGGTACAAAAAAACAAAACCCAATCACTACGGATTGGGTTTTAAAAAAAATCAAATTATATTTAATTCTTAACTAACTTCAAAGTTTGGACTCTATTGAATTCGTCTGACATTTTAACTAAATAAATTCCGTTATCTAAGTCGCTAACATCAAACAGATAATCACTTGCAAAAGTATTTTGGAATGACTTAACCAATTGTCCTGTAATGGAATACACTTCAACTTTTTGTGTTGCTACACTAACTGAGAAATAGTTACGAGTAGGGTTTGGAATTAAAAAAGCATTTTCTGTGATTTCTAAATCAGGATTACTCAAAGTATTTGCTGGTCTGTTTCCATAAACACGGTATTCTCCCGGTTGTAAGTTTATAGTTGAAGCCGTATTACTTACATTAATAGTAGAATTATCCATTAAGTTATACCAAGTTCCGGTGTAAGGGAAATCGGGAACTATATTTTGAGCTGCTACAGAGAAATTGGCTAATATTACAACATTTCTCAATTGATTAGAAGGGATGGAATTATCAAAAACATAAATGCGTTGTCTGATATTGTTACCATCTGGACTTATGGCAAATTGACCATTGAAAACAGGATTATTTTTCTTAAGATCAATAAACTTGGCCCAATCGTTGTAAATAGCAACGCGATTTGGTACCGATAACCAATTTTCAACCCATTGAGGTTGTGGTTTAGTATCTAATTTACAATCTCCCGGAGTTGTATCGTAATCTGAATTTACACTGCCATTTGAACAGGTCCAGATAGAATCATCCATTCCTAAAGAAGAAAAATGCCATATCATTTTAGGTCCTGGTATTAATAAATTAACAGCTCCAATTGCTCTCATTCTGAACAAAGCATTATTTAAATTTCCGTTTACAGGAGCTGAACCTCCTCCATTACCAAAAGTTAAAGCTTCATACATGATACGATCTTTATCATGACTTTCAGGATAACCTATTAATCTTTTTCCGTTGAATCCACGTGCAGTGTGATTCATTCCTGAAAGATCAGCGTTGATAGAATTTCCACCTAAAAGCTGTTTATAGGGAGTCCAAATTTCGCCCCACAACATTATTCCTTTTCCTTCATTTAGTCTATAGTTTGCCCATTCAGATTCTTCCTGATTTCCACCTAAGTGTTCAAAAATCACATAATGATTGGGATCTAGCGACCAAGAATAATCTGCATATTCTTTCAATACTGCAACACGATCTGCTCTGTAACCATTGGTACACGTTTCGTCATTAGCATTACACTCTTGTGTAAAACCTTTGGTTAAATCCCATCTAAAACCATCAATCTTATATTCTTCTATCCAATGTTTTATCACTCTTCTGGTATAATACCTAGTTAAAGCTGATTGATGATTGAAATCTTCACCTACGCTATAACTGTGTCTTGCCACTGTATTAAAGAAAGGGTTGTCAGAGGCTGGTGCACCCCATCCATCACCATCAGGATCATTCATCCACATGCGAACACCTGGATTTCTTCCAAAAGCGTGATTTAATGCTAAATCCAGAATAACAGCAATTCCATTTTGGTGACATATATCTACAAACTCTTTGAATTTTTCGGGAGTCCCATAGAATTTATCTAGAGCCATATGGAATGACGTGTTGTAACCCCAACTTTCATTACCTTCAAATTCCATAACAGGCATTAATTGAATAGCATTGATTTTTAGATTTTTAAAATAATCTATTCTATCTATTAAACTTTGGTAATTTCTATTCGCATCAAAATCTCGAATTAAAACTTCATAAATAACTAAGTTATCTTTATTCGGTTTAACAAAATTAGTTGTTGCAGAGCTCCAAGGATAAGGTGTCTGACCCGTTTTTAAAACTGTAACTTCACGCTCTTGTCCTTGTGGATAAGATGGTAAATTGGGATATGAAGTAGAAGGAATCCAGGGATCGTCAAATGGAGATAACACCATTGTAGAATACATATCAGCTGTTTTAACTAAGGCTGGTGAATTGGTCGTAGGTGTTTGATCCACCACCCAATATTGATAGGTATAGGTTTGATTTGGAGTTAGCCCAGTCAATTCTAACCAAAAAATATTGGTAGAAGGATCTCTTTTCATCGCGTAAGATGCATCAGGTTGCCAGTTGTTAAAACTTCCCGCAACATAAACAAAATCTTTTCCCGGTGCATTTAACTTCAATAAAGCTCTGGTTGGATCTGAGGGAAAGTAATTTATTCCATCTTCCATATTTGCCGGAATAGCTTGGCTTAAAGTTCCCGGATTAACTATAACGCTAAATCTTCTGGTAATTGTTGCAGAACCTTGGGTTACGGCAAGCTCATAAGTTTGATTTGCAGTAATATTGGTATGTGTAAATGAATAGCTAGAGGTAGAAGCATTAGAATTAATAATATTTCCATTAGCTCTTAATACATAACTTGCATTCCCTCCTGTATTATTAGCAGATACATTTAAACTACCACCAGAATTAATTATTGTAGCACTATTGTTAGCCGGTGCTGTTAAATTAAGTTGAAAAGTACCAACATTAAAAATAAAGTCACCACATGATGGGGGTAGTTTTAAGGTTTGAGAACCATTAGCATTTCTGAAAACCATTCCCAATTTGGTAGCATTGGCTTGTTGAGTGGCATTGATACCAAAATATGTACTGGGTGTTAAGGTTATTGACCAAGTGCCGTTACCGTTGTTGGTCATTAGCCCTACTCCATTATCTTGACCCCAATTCCCAATAACAGAAAAGCCAAAAGCATTTGTATCGTCACC
>JANJWE010000178.1 GCA_024709705.1 Flavobacterium sp.
TTATATTTACTTTCTTCAGGTGCCGATGCCCTTAGTATATCTTTTCTGTTAAATAAAAAAATAGCGTATTCCATTCTAACACCTTATTTGGAAAATCCGAATGTAAGTACAGAATATACTCATATATTAAAATATGTTTCAACAAAACACATGAAACTTCATAAATATTTGTTTCAAAAAATTGAAGGGGTTATTGCTACAGATTTTGACTATGTACCCCCTCTTTTGGGAAATAAAAAATATTTAGGACTCATTCCCAATCCCATTAATCATTCAAAAATAGCCTTTATGTCTACTGAGATAAAGGACAAGATTGTTATTTTCTTAGGAATCAATCGGCATAATTATGTCAAAAAAGGGATTGTGTATTTTGAACAAGCTCTAGCCCAGATTCGTCAAAAATATGGAGAGCGAGTGGAAATCATTTGTACAGAAAATATTCCGTATCAAGAATATATTCAGCTCTACAACAAAGCTCATATTCTTCTAGACCAAGTGTTTGCTCAAGATCAAGGATATAATGCATTGGAAGCTATGGCTAAAGGAAAAGTCGTGTTTACGGGAGCTGGAGAAGCATTTCACAATCATTACCAAATCAAAAACCGGGTTGCATTTCATGCACCACCCGATGTAGGACAACTGGTTTCTGATTTGTCTTTCTTAGTAGAAAATCCTCAAGAAATCATTGAAATTGGTAAAAATGCAAGATCATTTATTGAAAAAGAACATGATTACCTTACAATTGCAGGGAAGTATTTGGAAGTGTGGAACTAAGAGTCTTTTGAACCAATTAGGGTTTTTCTGAACAAGAAGAGTATTAGTAAAAAATTCAAAAGGTTAGCTACAAAAAAAGCTTGAACTGCTCCATTAGCCGAAAACTCACCTACCCACAAATGAGCTAACAAATAAAAGGTGAGATTGTAAAATATCTCGATAATAAAATACCTTTTAATAAGTGTTTTAACTACTATTTGATAACCAAAAGCTAAAGTTAAAACCTTAAAAAAATCACCTCCTAATTGCCCTAAAAGTAAACTATTAACTTCCTGGAATTCTGTAGTTAAAACCCATTTTACTATCAAATCTTTTACCCAATAAAGTCCAACTATTAGAATTACAAACAACGGAATTACCGTTTTATAAAAATTTACTAATTCGAATTTAAATGCCGATTGGGTTTGAATTGAAGCCAATTTGGGTAAATAATAAAATGAAAAACCGGTTGTGAAAAACATCATGTAAAATCCTGAAATTCGGTTAACAGCATCCCAAATTCCGGCTTCTTCTATAGAATGGAAATCGATGATTAAATTGCGAATTAAAATGAAATTAAGAGGTACAATAACACCGCTGAACAATGCCATACTTGAGAATTTACCAATAGCACTCCAATATTTTTTTGAAATCACTTTTTGTAAATCAAAGTACATCCCTTTTTGGTGGCGAATCGCAATTGCAAAAATAGCTCCAAATAGAACTACATCAGCCACCGCTATTGCTATGAAGGCTCCTTGTAACTGTTTGTAGTATATTAAGAGAACGGTTATTAGAAAAACGATTAGGACAGATAGAATTTGAGCAAAAACTATTTTTTTGTACCATAACAATCCATTAAAAATAGAAGTCAAATACGTTTGTAAAGCAAAAAATGGCAAAACAAGTCCAAACAATTTGATATAAAAACCATATTGCTCATCTCTAAAAATAAATAAACTAAAGGATTCTGAAAATACAAAAAGGAGAATTCCCAAAAAAACAGACAGTGATAAAAAAAGCCAAAAAAAGGTAGAAATAACAATTTGAACTTCTTTCTTATCTTCTTTATTTTCTACGAATAATTTGAGTAAGGCTTGCGAAAATCCATTAGTTGCAACCGATTTAAATAGTGTTGTAAAATTCCGATAACTGCCAACAAGTGCCATTCCAGGTGATCCTAAGTAATAGGAAATAATTTTCAAGGAAAAAATACCCAACACAAAGTTAACCAACACTGAAACCGAATTCAATGAAAAAACCTTGAGTAAAGCATTCTTTTTTAAAAAATCTATCACGGTATACTTTTAATAATTCGAATAGGATTTCCGGCAGCTACAGTATTTGGGGGAATTGATTTTGTGACTATTGAACCGTTACCAATTACACTGTTTTTCCCAATTCGAACTCCTTTTAAAATGGTAACATTTGACCCAATAAAAACATTATCCTCTATATGAATTTCAGAGGACTCGGGTAACTCATTTCGCTTTTCACTGTGCAATTGATGAGCATCATTATCCATCATGTTGCAATGAGTCCCAATCAAAACGTTATTGCCAATAACTATTTTTGAATAAGAAACTAGGGAGAGGGCATTATTTATAGCTACATTATTTCCAATAATAATTTGACTTGATTCAAATCTTGCTTCTATGTAGGCATAATGGGAGTAAAAATAGGGCGATGCCTTTACTCCTATTTGAACCTGATCTCCAAATTGAACTGTTCCTTTGCCTTTTAATAATAAAGGATGATAAAGCGTTGGTTTTCCTTTTATCTTTTTACAATCGGATAAAATTCGATACTTTAAAATTCGAAGTTCTACGAAAAGGAATTCCTTTATTTTGTAAAAAACACCCATTAATATGAATTTAAAACTTGAATTATACTACTTACTTCTTCATTTGTCAACACCGGACTCAGGGGCAAACTTAATACTTCTCTATGTATTTTTTCGGTAATAGGAAAAGATAACGCATTAAATGCTACCAACGCCTTTTGCAAATGTGGCGGAATAGGATAATGAATCAAGGTTTGTATTCCATTTTCATTTAAATATTCCTGCAATTCATTTCTATTTTCTGTACGAATGACAAACAAATGAAAGACATGATTTGCTGAACCATCGTAAAAAGGTAATACAATTTTATCGTTTTTAATTTCGGACAAATAACGTTTGGCAATTTGTCTTCGTTTTTGATTATCCAATGCTAAATCCGGTAATTTAACATTCAAAAAAGCCGCTTGCAATTCATCCAAACGCGAATTGATGCCTATAAAATCATTCACATATTTTTGCTCTGAACCGTAATTTCGCATGGCTCGAATAATTCTATTCAAATCATAATCATTAGTAACTACTGCTCCTCCATCACCTAAACAACCTAAATTTTTAGATGGGTAAAAGCTGTAGGCTTTCGCATTACCGACTCCCAACTCAGCTCCATGTGACTGTGCAGCATCTTCAACAATCAATAAATTGTGTTGCTTAGCAATTGCCTCAATTTTATCCATTTCTGCTAATTGACCATATAAATGAACCACCAGAATCGCTTTGGTTCTGGAAGTGATTTTTTCAGCAATTAAATCCGGATTCAAATTATAGGTTGCCAACTTCGGTTCAACTAAAACAGGAACTAAATCGGCTTGTAAAACAGCTAATACACTGGCAATGTAGGTATTTGCCGGAACAATAACTTCATCGCCTTTTTGGAGTTTTCCCAATTCGATATAGGCTTTAAAAATCAACACCAAAGCATCTAAACCATTTCCAACTCCGATACAATATTTTGACTGACAAAAGGTGGCAAAATTTTCTTCAAATACTTTGACTTCTTCACCCAAAATATACCAACCGCGTTGCAGAAACTGTTCCGTTTTTTCATGGAAAGCTTTCTCATACCGCTGGTTGATTTTTTGTAAATCGTAGAATTTTATCATAGTGAAAATTCATAAAATTTTTGTTCATAAGCTACACAACCGTACTCTTTCTTTTGATCAAATAAACCCTTATTTATTGATTTATTATCGTTGGAAGATACGGTTCCCATATCAAAAAAAGCAAACTCTTTTTTATATTTTTCAATTAAATTGACAAACAAAAAATCTAAAGCTCTGGTTTCTTCCCCTTTTAAAGTTGTAGCTCCGTACTGTGATTTAATTCCGTTTTTGAAAACAAACAAAGTAATTCCGGCCACAATTTGATCTTCACAATAGGCCGAATATTGCAGAATATTTTCAGGGAATTTTTCTTTCAAATATTGAATTTCAGTCAAAGTATGAACGGGTTGAGCTTGGTATTTTTCCATTAATCGAGGAATTAAAACCTCGTTCCAAAAAGGCTTTAGGTCATTTTCTAATTGCATAAAGAGTCCTTTTTGATGAGCCCTCTTATGGTGTTTGCGTTTCGCTTTTGCAACAGCAAAAGGTTCATTAAAATGAATTACCATGCCTAAATCTTTTCTAAAAAGTTTACCTTTTTGATTGAGGTGGAAATCCAAAACTTCTTCTTGAATTGAACTGTAAAAATGAAGTATGGGTTTGTAAATCCACTTTGAAATATGATTCGCTTGCAAGTGTAGAAAAATGGAGTCCCAAATCATCGGAATTTCAGAACCACTCATTTCCGGTTTCACAACCAATCCGCCATAGGTTAACCCTTGATGCGAATATACAATAGTATCAACTATGTTGGCCGGTAAGACAGCAACCCAATCGTTATCATCTTCTACTATCAGAGAATAATCTGTGAATCGATCTTGATGGTATTCGATAAAATCCCGATGAAACAAGAAAGTAGCATTTGGAGCCTTGGCAACAAATGCATTCCATTTAAGGAAATCGGTTGTTGCATAATCTCGCACTCGATATTGACTTGCTTTTTCCATCAAGCTTTACTAGAATTTTTTTAGTTGTGAGATAAAATGTATCTTTAGAATCTGTTTTAGGGAAACCCTACCTCATTATGAAACGAAAATACAACTATTTTCTGTTACTAGCTCTACATTTTTTCATCTTGTCAGTACAAGGTCAAAATGTTTCATTGTTTGAACAATTCAATGGTAGGTATGATTTTACTTTTGTGGGCAATACTTTAAATCCTCAAGAAAATACTTTTCAAATTTTTCCAAATATCCTAACACAATCGCAAGCCAATATTTCTTTGAATTCTGACGATACTTTATTAAAAGCCTATCTTTATTGGGCTGGATCCGGTGATGGAGATTATGAAGTAAATTTAAATGATACCGAATTTGTTGCCGAAAGATCCTTTAGTCTTATTCGAGATATAGATGGGGTTTTGTTTACCTATTTTAGTGCCTTTTGTGATATTACAGACTATGTTAATCAAAACGGTAATGGCGAATACATTTTTTCGGGATTGGATAATACTTCGTTTTTACCGCTTCATTTCCAAAGACGAACCAATTTTGCCGGTTGGGCCATAATTTTGGTTTATTCCAATCCGGATTTACCGCTCAATCAAATCAATCTTTACGATGGTTTACAAGCTGTACCTGAAAGCTTAGAAATTACTTTAAGTTCATTGAATGTAATTGATAATCAAGATGCCAAAATTGGTTTTTTAGCATGGGAAGGCGATGTGGGAATTGCTGTAAACGAAACCCTTCGTATTAACGGTACTATTTTGAGCAATCCCCCACTGAACCCGGCCAATAATGCATTTAATGGAACGAATAGTGTAACAGGTTCCAGTTCTACATACAATATGGACTTGGATATTTATACCATTCAAGACAATATTCAACCGGGAGATACTTCGGCAGAGATTACGCTTACATCAGATCAAGATTTTGTAATGATAAATGCTGTAGTTACTAAACTAAACAGTCAGATTCCAGACGCTACAGTAGTCATAGATCAATTTGAGCAAAAATGTGACTCCCGATTGATTGAAGTTAGTTACACAGTTTTTAATGTTAATGCTACCAATCCCCTTCCGGCTCAAACTCCCCTTGCTTTTTATGCCAATGGGCAATTGATAGCAACAAATCAAACCCAACAAATTATACCCATTGGTGGAAGTGAATCCGGTACCGTAGTTTTAAATATACCCAACACAATAGATTCCGATTTTGAATTAATTGTTAGCGTTGATGATATAGGCAACGGAACCGGAATTGTAATGGAAATTAATGAAAACAACAACACAGATTCAGCCAATCTGAGTTTGTGGGTATCTCCTATTTTGGAAACCAATAGGTATTTTGAAACTTGCAATTTGGGTTTTGGTAAGGGTAATTTTGATTTAAATGAAATCGCTTTGGCTCTATTAACTACAACTACGGATATTCTCACTTTTCATTACACAGAAGCTGAAGCATTAAGTGGCGAGAATCCAATTTCTCCTACAGGACTTTTTGAAGTTCAAAACCAAATTACACTTTATGTAAAAGTTCAGAACACACATTGTGAAACCCTCATTTCCATAAACTTACGTGTCAAAAATTGTCCTCCGGTAGTTTATAATTGGATTTCTGCTAACAATGATGGATATAACGATAGCTTTTATATTTCCGGTTTACGGGATATTTTCTTAAATTACATTATATCGATTTACAACCGCTGGGGAGTAAAAGTTTGGACCGGAAATCAACAAACCGAAAATTGGAAAGGCGAAGTCATTCATTTTAGAAGTTGGTCTGGTGCTACAGCTCCAGACGGTACTTATTTTTACGTATTAGATTTAAACGATCCCGATTACCCCAACCCGTTAACGGGCTTTTTATACCTTACCCGATAAATTTACACTTCCAGCTTAGGTAAATACCAATGGTAACGCACAGCTAATAACCGTATTGAAATAATGACTAATGT
>JANJWE010000335.1 GCA_024709705.1 Flavobacterium sp.
ATCCAGTCGGGTTTCAAAAATTCATCAATTAATGAAGGAAACGCAAATCGGTTGTTTGTTTTTACTAGTGTCATGGTTTAAATTATTTAAATTAAACATTATTTTCATGAAATTATTAGACAAAAAACAGACCAAAAGGAAATTTGCGGTCAAAATGACATTTAATTAAAAAAAGAAGTCAAAATTTCAGTATTACTGTCTGTTAAACAGCCATTTAACCGACATTTTTTCAGGGATTTGATGATTTATGATTACTGGAATACTTAATTGTGTTGCTCTTTAAAAATTCCCAATAATTTATCGGCTTCTATCATTCGATTGGGTGATTTTTCCATTTCAAGCAACACTCTTTTTATGGCAAAGGGATTGAGACCCAATTTTAATCCTAAATGGTACATGAATTCATGTTCTCTTTCATGGTGGTGGTTATCACAATGCGAAAGCAGGGCTAACCTGTAAAAATGTTCAATTCGAGCAAATTCAGATTTCATTACCAATAACTCATTGGGTATGGTAAATAATTCTTGAAAATCTTCTTCGCGGACTTTGAGTTCTTCAGAAACCATTTTGATAAAATCATATTCTCGTTGATGTAATTGTCCATCTACTTTAGACAATTCTATCATGTCGCCCAAAAGGCTTAGTTTTTCTTTATACGTTATCATTATTGGCTATTTTTGGCTAAATTAGTTTTTTCAAATATTTTTTCAAATTATGAAGGTTATTTTTTCACTTCTTTTAGTTGGGTTAGGTCTTTTTTGGATAAGTCAAAAAGCATTGGGTCAAAAACGATACCTCACTTTTGAACTCGAAGCACCTCAACTTCAAGTTTCAAAAAACATATGGGTATATCTACCAATAGATTATGATAAATCTTCAAAAAAATATCCGGTAATTTACATGCACGATGCCCAGAATTTATTTGATTCTAAGAAGGCTTTTGCCGGAGAATGGCAAGTAGATGAAACACTTGACAGTTTAAAAATGGATGTTATTGTCATTGGAATTGAACATGGAAATGAAAAACGATTGGATGAACTTACCCCTTTTAAAAATGAAAAATACGGGGGTGGAAATGCCCATTTATATATGGATTTTATTGTATCAACATTGAAACCTTATATAGATTTGAACTACAGAACCAAAACTACTGCAAAACATACCGCTATAATAGGTAGTTCTTTGGGCGGATTGGTTTCGCATTATGCAATTTTAAAGTACCCGACCGTTTTTGGCAAAGCCGCAATATTTTCTCCCTCTTTTTGGTATACCAAAGATATTTATGACCTAACCGAAAAAACCGAAAAAATTAAAGCTCGTTTGTACTATCTCTGTGGCGATTCTGAAAGTGAAAGTATGGTTTCCGATGTTATGCAAATGCATGATTTGGCAGAAAAACGAATTAGTAAACCATCACAAGTTAAATATGTAGTTATCAAAGGTGGAAAGCACAACGAAAAATTATGGAGAGAAAATTTTGGCCAGGCGGTTCTGTGGCTTTTCAAATAGAGATGGATCGAAATAACTATTTTTAGATTTAAATACTTTTAACTTCGTACCTTTGGGACTTATTAAAAACAAAATCTTATAATGAACAACAACGATATATTTAAAAAACTTCGTGTGGCCTTACAACTTCGTGATGACCAAATTGTTGAAATTTTACAATTAGTTGACTTTAGAATATCTAAAGCCGAGTTGGGAGCATTTTTTAGAAATGCCGATCACCCCAATTATATGGAATGTGGCGACCAAGTTTTGCGAAATTTTTTAAACGGACTGGTAATTCATTTGAGAGGAACCATAGAAAACCCCAAAAACCCGAAAGAGGTTATCAAAACCCACAAACCTTCAGAAAACATAAAAACTGAACTAAAAAAACAATCCAAACCCATTTCAAAATCCAAACCTCCATTTAAAAAGAAAACGGAGAAAAAAATTGAGATTGTTGAGAAAGTAAAATTCAAAAACGGAAAGCTAAAAAATAAAAAATAAAAAAATCCTGAGTTAAAAACTCAGGATTAATATTTTTAGTGCTTATCCTTTTACTAAGAAAGAGCGGCTTTAACTTGATCGGCGGCCTCTTGAAATTGAACTGCAGATAAAATAGGCATACCCGAATTATCAATCAATTCTTTAGCAATTTCGGCATTTGTACCTTGTAAACGTACAATAATTGGAACTTTAATAGCATCGCCCATGTTTTTATAAGCATCAACTACACCTTGTGCAACGCGGTCACAACGAACAATACCTCCAAAGATATTAATCAAAATCGCTTTAACATTCGGGTCTTTAAGAATAATTCTAAAAGCAGTTTCTACACGTTTGGCATCGGCAGTTCCACCTACATCCAAAAAGTTAGCCGGTTCATAGCCTGCATATTTTATTAAATCCATAGTGGCCATTGCCAATCCGGCACCATTAACCATACAACCTACAGTTCCGTCTAAATCAACATAATTTAAACCTACTTCTTTGGCTTCTACTTCAATAGGATTTTCTTCTCGAACATCTCGCATATCAGCAATTTTGGGTTGTCTGTAAAGGGCATTGTCATCAATGTTCACCTTTGCATCAACAGCCATGATTTTATTATCAGATGTTTTCAATACTGGGTTGATTTCAAACATGGAAGCATCAGAACCTATGTAAGCATTGTATAATGCATGAACAAACTGAACCATTTCTTTAAAAGCGGTTCCGGATAATCCTAAATTAAATGCTATTCTTCTAGCTTGAAAACCTTGTAAACCAACAGTGGGGTCTATTTCTTCAGTAAAAATCAAATGTGGCGTGTGCTCAGCCACTTCTTCGATATCCATACCTCCTTCTGTAGAATACATAATCATATTTCTACCGGTAGCACGATTTAATAAAACCGACATATAAAATTCTGAGGTTTCACTTTCTCCGGGATAGTAAACATCTTCGGCAATTAAAACTTTGTGAACCTTCTTACCTTCGGCAGATGTTTGTGGAGTAATCAATTGCATTCCTATGATTTGTTCAGCCAATTCTTCAACTTGTTGAAGGTTTTTAGCCAATTTTACACCGCCTCCTTTACCACGACCACCGGCGTGAATTTGGGCTTTGATTACATGCCATCCGGTTCCGGTTTCGGCAGTTAATTGTTTGGCTGCAGCTACGGCTTCAACAGGACTGTTTGCTACAATTCCACGTTGAATTCTAACGCCATAACTCGCTAAAATTTCTTTTCCTTGGTATTCGTGAATATTCATAATAAAGATGCTTTATCTGTTTAAAAAGTGCCACAAAAATAGCAAACAATTTCCTAATAGCATTTAATTTTATTGTTTTTATTCCACAAAAAAATGTCAATTTAGTATAGTTCATCAATCAAATGGATAAGCATTAAAAGTAGGGAATCTTATTTTTGTTATAATTATAACAAATTGTTATTTATTGTGAATTATCCATTATTTCTTGGATTCATAGGTATTCAAAACTTAGATTTGCACCAAAAAAAAAGATGAACCACAGCGATTTACTTCAAATAGCAGAAACATTCGGAAGTCCAACCTATGTATATGATGCAACTAAAATTGAAAATCAGTACCACCGATTAGTTGGAGCTTTTTC
>JANJWE010000017.1 GCA_024709705.1 Flavobacterium sp.
GGTCAACTATCTAACGGCTTTTACTCTCGGGTTTTTCTTAGCCGATTTCCCTTCTGAATACAGCCAAATCATTGAAAAATCTTGGTTTACAGGCAGTTTCCTTTTAGGATTTTTATTCATAAGCGTGTTTTATGTTACAGCCTTAACCTCACAAAGAAACGGATTGTCTGTGGCTTCGGTAGCATCCAAAATGTCGGTGATTATTCCGGTGTCTTTTGGGATTTTACTTTTCAAAGAAAATTTAGGAATCCTAAAAATAGCGGGAATCCTCTTAGCTTTGGTAGCGGTATATTTTACCTCCAAAAAAGAAAAAGGAAAAATAACTGAAAAAACAAACTTACTCTACCCTATTTTGGTTTTCTTCGGTGCCGGAGCTATTGATACCAGTCTCAAAATCATGCAACATTTTTACATGGAAAGTAACGAAATACCCCTATTTTCAGCTCACACTTTTTTAATGGCATTTGGAGTAGGAAGCCTACTCATTTTGAGTAAAGTGGTAATTCAAAAAGAAAAAATTCGGGGTAAAAGCATCTTAGCCGGAATAATTTTGGGAATACCCAATTACTTCTCACTTTTCTACTTAATCAAAATGCTGGAAAGTCAAGTTTTTGAAAGTGCCACACTTTTTACGATTCACAATATTGCTATAGTGGTGGTGACAACGCTAACCGGAATTGTTTTTTTCAAAGAAAAAATTACACCCAGAAATGCTTTAGGAATTGGTCTGGCACTAGCCGCTCTATGTATGATTACTTTTTAAAATGAGTGAAATTCAAGACACATACAAAACCCTGAGCCATCCGGTTACGGAAATTATATTCAAAGAAAAAAACAGTAAATTCATTGGATTTGCCTATCCTGTTCAAACGGAAGAGGAAATCAAACTCAAACTCGAAGAGGTCAAAAAACTACATTATTCCGCTCGCCATTGGTGCTATGCTTACCAAATTGGGATCGAAAAAATAAAGACCCGAGCCAATGATGACGGCGAACCTAACAACAGTGCCGGAATGCCCCTATTGGGACAAATCCAATCTTTCGGACTTACGAACGTGCTCGTTATTGTGGTTCGCTATTTCGGTGGAGTAAAATTAGGTGTGGGCGGACTCGTATCGGCCTACAAAACTACGGCACAACAAACGCTTCTCGAAGCTCAAATAGAAGAAAAATTCCGTATGATAGATTTTGTTATTCAATTTGGATACCCAAATATGAATAAAGTAATGCGGTTGATTAAAGAAAAAAATCTGACCATTCGCCATCAGGAAATGAACGAAACCTGTCAGATTTATATTTCTGTCCGAAAAAAACACGCACAAAACACTATTGAACTTTTCGAAAATTTACATGAAATTACACTTAAAAAAATAGATAATTCACAAGATTAATCCAACTTGTCAATCAAATCTTTAATCTCTTGTGGAGGGACCGTAGGTTTACCCGTTTTCATATCTACAAACACCAAAATAAAATCGGCAGTTGTTAATAACTCACCCATTTCGTTTTCAATCTTACATTCAAATTCAATCTTCACAGAGGTCTGACTTTTAAACGTAGTCGTTAGGGTCAATAAATCATCGTACCGAGCCGGCTTTTTATAGGAAATTACAATATTTACAATGGGCAAAGCAATCCCGTTTTCTTCCATGCTTTTATACGAAATCCCTTGATTTCTAAGCCATTCCACTCTGCCTATCTCAAAATAAGGCAAATAATTGCCATGATAAACAACTCCCATTTGATCGGTTTCTGAATAACGTACTCGAATTTGACTTTGATGAACTTTCATTTTTTTTTGTATTATTTTTCTGAATTAAAATTAATAGAACAGATACACCTTTACAACAATTTTTTTATAAAATCAATAGCATTTTATTTTTTTTTAAGGTTTTTTGTTCACATATTTGTTATCCCAAATCTTGGTGAGGAAATGCCCTATTTCCTTTGTAAGAGAACCTTTAATAAACAACAAAATTTATAGAATATATGAGCAAAACTGCGGAATCGGTATGGGAAAACTGTCTGTCATTTATAAAAGACAACATTCAGGAGCAAGCTTACAAAACTTGGTTCGAGCCGATTAAGTCAGTGGAACTCACAGACAATGCTTTATACATTCAAGTACCTAGTAAATTTTTCTACGAGTGGCTGGAGGAACATTACGTAAAACTACTTAAAGTTGCCCTAACCAAAGAACTTGGAAAAAATGCAAAGTTACTGTATAAAATTAAAATGGAAAACACTTATGGCAATAAACAACCCTTTACGGAACAATTGCCAAGTGCCCATCGCAGTCCGGTTAAACCACAAGACGTTGACGCTCCCCTCAAAAATTTAAGCCCAGAACTCAAAAACCCTTTTGTTATCCCGGGAATTCGAAATTTGAAAATAGAGTCGCAACTCAATGCCAATTACAGTTTTGATAATTTCTTAGAAGGTGATTCCAATCGTTTGGCTCGCTCTGCCGGTATGGCTGTAGCCAATAAACCCGGTGGAACATCCTTTAATCCGCTCCTTATTTTTGGTGGCGTTGGATTGGGAAAAACCCATTTGGCTCACGCTATTGGTGTGGAAATCAAAGACAAATATCCCGACAAAACGGTATTGTACATCTCTGCCGAAGTATTTACTCAACAATACATCGATTCGGTAAAGAAAAACACGCGAAACGATTTCATTCATTTCTACCAATTGATTGATGTACTCATCATTGACGATGTGCAATTCCTATCCGGAAAATCGGGAACACAAGATGTGTTTTTCCACATTTTTAATTACTTACATCAAAACGGCAAACAAGTAATTTTAACCTCAGACAAAGCCCCGGTAGACATGCAAGATATCGAGCAACGCCTACTCTCCCGTTTCAAATGGGGATTGTCTGCCGAATTGCACCAACCGGATTATGAAACCCGTATTTCAATTCTTAAAAACATTCTTTACCGTGACGGGGTAGAAATGCCGGAAGAAATTATAGAATATGTTGCCCGAAATATCAAAACCAATGTTAGAGAACTGGAAGGTGCCATTATCTCATTAATTGCCCAATCGTCTTTCAACAAAAAAGAAGTAACTCTGGAACTCGCCAAGAGCATCGTAGAAAAGTTTGTAAAAAATATCAAACGCGAAATATCCATAGATTACATCCAAAAAGTAGTATCCGATTATTTCCAACTCGATGTAGATACCCTACAATCTAAAACCCGAAAAAGACACGTGGTTCAAGCTCGTCAATTGGCCATGTTCTTTGCCAAAAAATTTACCAAAGCTTCTCTGGCGAATATCGGCTCCCAAATTGGCGATAGAGACCACGCCACTGTTTTACACGCTTGTAAGACAGTTGACAATTTGGTAACTACCGACAAACAATTCAGAAAATTCGTAGAAGATATTCATAAAAAATTATCTTTGTAAAATAAAAGTTTCAGTATTCTTAGTACTTTTGAATGCTGAAACTCTTTTTTTAAATCAAAAAAATGACTGTGAAAATTCTAATGGTTTGTTTAGGAAACATTTGCCGTTCTCCATTGGCAGAAGGTATATTGGCCTCCAAACTTCCTAAAGATAAATTCTGGGTAGATTCTGCAGGTACCGGACACTGGCATGTGGGAAACCCGCCCGATAAACGCTCCATTCTTACAGCCGAAAAAAACGGAATTGACATCTCTAACCAAAGAGGTCAACTCTTTAAACCCTCCTTCTTTGATATCTACGATCGTATTTTTGTAATGGATTCCAGCAATTACGAGGATGTTATAGCTATGGCTCGTAACGAAGAGGATAAGAAAAAAGTGCAACTCATTTTAGACGAACTGTTCCCAGGTGAAAATGTAGATGTACCCGACCCGTATTACGGTTTGTTAAACAACTTTGATCAAGTTTATGAAATGCTCAATGAAGCCTGTGAAAGTATTGCCTCAAAGCTTTTAAACGCAAACCAAAACGATTAAGTCACAACCCCAGTAAAGCTCAAACCGAACAAGTTTATACCCTATTCGAATGAAACCCATTACTTTTAAAGGAAAACTGTACCTCATCCCTACCACGCTTGGCGAGGTATCACCCGATGACGTATTACCACAAACGGTCAAAAGAGCCATCGATTTTATAAACGACTATGTGGTAGAAAACGAAAAAACAGCCCGTAGATTTATCAAATTGGTTAATCCCGAGAAAGTACAAGCCCAATTACACCTGGAAGTTCTAAACAAGCATACCCAAATTTCAGAACACGAAGCCATGATCCAACCTTGCTTGCAAGGCAGACATGTTGGACTAATGAGTGAAGCCGGATGCCCCGGCGTAGCCGACCCCGGTGCCGTAATCGTAAAATTGGCTCACGAAAAAGGCATACAAGTAGTACCCCTCGTTGGACCTTCCTCTATCCTACTCGCCCTTATGGGATCTGGGATGAACGGTCAAAACTTTGCTTTTAACGGCTACTTACCTATTGATAAAAGCGAGAAAAAAAGCCAACTCAAAAACTTGGAACGCCTGTCTTTTGAAAAAAACCAAGCCCAAATATTTATAGAAACACCCTACCGCAACAATAAATTAGTAGAAGATATTATACAAACCTTACATCCGGCCACAAAACTTTGCATTGCAGCCGATATTACGCTTCCTACCGAATACATCAAAACACTGGCTGTTTCCGATTGGAAAAAAACAAAAATAGATTTGCACAACCGCCCTACTATTTTTATCCTCCAAAAATCGTAACCTGATAGCATCAAACCAAAACAGTTTCAAAGCAAAAGCTTTAAACGCAAATCCCCTCTCAACACAACGGGACGAAATAAATCTGAAAAGGAAGATTTTAGGCAGTTCCTACTATAAAACCACGAGCCTAAAATAAAACGGCAATTCAAACTCAAAAAAACCAGGAGTTACCTTAGGATACACAATGCTGTGACGGGCTAACTGTAAATGGGCAATCGAGTAAGCCTTTTTGAAAAAAGATCAAAGCGGATGAAACATACACCCGACGTTACAAATGAAATTTAATTTTCTTTGAAAGTCAAAAGAGCTTTTTTTATCTTTGAAAGATATAAGCCAAAAAAATGAATTGGAAAGCCAAAACAATACTTTATAAAGGAATGCCCAGAATAGCCGTTTCCTTTGAAAAAAAAGCAGATTTAATAGCTCAAATCAAAACTTTTGAAGGAGCGAAATGGAGTTCGAGTAACAAATACTGGCACCTACCGGATACAGAAGCCAACAGACTGTATTTTAGCCTACCACTTGCACAAACTTTACTTCCTAATGCAGAAGGAATAGCAAGTATAGAAACCTTTAAACGCCACCTTTTATCCAAAAGATACAGTCCCAATACCATCAACACGTATAAGGATGCATTAAAATAGTTTTTAACATTTTGCCATACGAAAGCCTTAAAAGACATTACCCACGAAGATGTGATTGCCTACAACAACGATTACATACTGAAAAATAATTTTTCAGCTTCATATCAGAATCAAATAGTCAATGCTCTCAAGTTGTTTTTCAAAATCATCAAGGACAGTAAAATTGAAATAGATAAAATTCATCGACCCAAACGAGAAAAAGTACTGCCCAATGTTTTAAGTAAAGAAGAAGTAAAAAAAATACTTGAAGCCCACGCCAACCTAAAGCACAGAACCATGCTAAGTTTAATTTACAGTTGTGGTTTACGATGTGGCGAATTAATAGCATTACAACCGCATCATATTGATTCCAAAAGAAACATAGTGGTATTAAAAAATTCGAAAGGTAAAAAAGACAGAATTGTTCCGCTTAGTCCTAAAATTTTAGAACTACTTCGAGACTACTACAGAGCATACAAACCCAAGATTTACCTGTTTGAAGGACAAGAGACCGGAACACCCTACTCAGAGAAAAGTTTACAAAGTGTTTTAAAACAAGCTCTACAAAAAGCAGGAATAAAAAAACCCGTTACCCTGCATTGGCTCCGTCACAGTTATGCCACCCATTTGCTGGAAAGCGGGACTGATTTGAGGTACATACAAGAACTATTAGGGCATAACAGTAGTAAAACAACTGAAATATACACCCATGTGAGCACAAAAAGCATACAGCAAATTAAAAGCCCCTTTGATGATTTGTAAGATTTTTTTATTATTTTTGGTAAAAGATAAATCTGATATTTATCAGACTTATACACCCAAATTGGGATAGCTATGTCTGAATTTGTCAGACATATAAACGAGTTGGCAGCAAGGCTAACACGACACATAAACATAAATAACAACAACATTAGACAATGGGACTTTTTGACAAAATATTCGGCAAGAAAGAAGATAAAATTCAGTCATATGAAGACTTTTGGAATTGGTTTTCTGCAAACGAACAGACTTTCTATAAAGTAGTAAAGACAGGTAAAAATATTGAAGTGGACTTTCTCAATAAACTCTCACCAAAACTTGAAGAATTAAAGGACGGTTTCTTTTACCTGACAGGTATGTATGACGACAATACAGCAGAATTGGTATTTACACCTGATGGAGTTTTGAAGAACATTGTTTTTGTTGAAGAACTTGTGAGTTCAGCACCTAAAATACCAAATTGGAGATTTACTGCATTAAAACCTGCACTTGATATAGAGAATGTTGGAATTAAAATGGCGGACTATACTTTTGACAGAGATAATCTATCGTTTTACGCCATTGAGCATAACAATTATCCTGATGAAGTTGACATAGTTGTAGCCCACAACGACTACAA
>JANJWE010000051.1 GCA_024709705.1 Flavobacterium sp.
CTATCACCCATAACCATTTCCATATCCCTCCATAAACATTTTCAATTCTTTAACTACTGTTTCTCTACTTTTCGTATTATCTTTGCAATCTAAATTCAGTTTAAATAAAAACGGAATTTTTTATAAACTAAATAGCTCACGGTTAGAGATAAAATAATTTATGAAACTCGATAGAAAAGAAATACTTAAAGCTTTAGAAACCATTTCTGTAGCTGGTGAAGGAAAAAATATGGTGGAAAGTGGAGCTGTACAAAATGTACTCACTTTTGGCGATGAAGTGGTGGTAGATTTACTTTTGTCAACACCGGCATTGCACATCAAAAAAAGAGCAGAGGTTGATATCATCAAAACCATTCACGATTTGGTATATGAAAAAGCCAAAGTAAAAGTAAACATCAAAGTTGAAGCTCCCGAAAAACCTGAAAACCCAAATCTTATAAAAGGAAAACCCATCCCGGGAATTAGTAATATCGTAGCCGTAGCCTCTGGAAAAGGAGGTGTTGGGAAATCTACCGTAACTGCCAATTTAGCCGTAACGTTGGCTAAAATGGGATTCAATGTTGGGGTGCTTGATGCCGATATTTACGGACCATCAATGCCCATTATGTTTGATGTCGAAAATGCTAAACCGATCTCGGTTGAGGTAGATGGAAAATCAAAAATGAAACCCGTAGAAAGCTACGAAGTTAAAATTCTTTCCATTGGATTTTTTACCAAACCCGACCAAGCTGTTATCTGGCGTGGACCCATGGCTGCCAAAGCCTTAAACCAAATGATTTTTGATGCCGATTGGGGCCAACTTGATTTCCTTTTAATCGATTTGCCTCCCGGAACCGGTGACATTCACCTTTCTATCATGCAATCGCTTCCTATCACCGGAGCTGTTGTAGTGAGTACACCACAAGCCGTAGCTTTGGCCGATGCTAAAAAAGGAGTTTCCATGTTTAAATCAGACGCCATCAGTGTTCCGGTTTTAGGAATTATCGAAAACATGGCCTATTTCACACCGGAAGAACTACCAAATAACAAATATTATATCTTTGGAAAAGAAGGTGCCAAAAACCTAGCCGAAGATTTGCAAGTGCCCGTTTTAGGTGAGATTCCACTTGTGCAAAGCATCCGTGAAGCGGGAGATTACGGTCGTCCTGCCGCGTTGCAAACGGCTACTCCATTAGAAACCGCTTTCGAGGAAATAGCTAGAAACGTTGTACAAGAGGTTGTGGAACGAAATGAAACGTTGCCACCCACCGAAGCAATCAAAATAACTACCATGGCTGGTTGTTCAGCTGTAAAAGGGAAAAAATAATGACAAAAGAAGAAATCAAAATCGGAATAGAAAATGCGTTGAATGAAATTCGACCTTTTCTCGAGTCAGACGGTGGAAACATTTCATTGGTTGATATCATCGAAGACAAACACGTAAAAGTACGTCTCGAAGGGGCTTGCGTAGCTTGTAGTGTGAACCAAATGACGTTGAAAGCCGGTGTAGAAACGACCATCAAAAAATACGTTCCTCAAATCGAAACCGTCGAAAACGTAGCTTAATTTTTTGGGCGTGCCCACAAGGGTCGGGCTTTCACCACTCGCTTTTTTGAGTCATCCCGAAGGGCTGCCTCAAAAAGAGCTCAAATAATGGTTCAATCCCTCACGCAAATCGTGCCAACTGATAAAAATCATATTCCAAAGATTAAAGAACAACTATTTTCGTAAAGTAAAATTTAAAAACTGAGTTACTCAGCAACTCAGTAACTCAGTAACTTAAAAAATGATACAAACCGATATACTCATCATTGGTGCCGGTCCAACCGGACTTTTTGCGGTTTTTGAAGCCGGATTATTAAAATTAAAATGCCATATCATAGATGCACTTCCACAACCCGGAGGTCAACTGGCCGAATTATATCCTAAAAAACCTATATACGATATTCCGGGCTATCCCGAAGTGTTGGCGGGAGATTTGGTAAACAATTTAATGGAACAAATTAAGCAATTTCAACCTGGATTTACACTGGGAGAAACTGCAGAAACCATTGATAAACAAGACGATGGAAGTTTTATTGTGACTACCAACAAAGGAACAAAACATCAAGCTAAAGCGATTGCTATTGCGGGAGGTTTAGGGACATTTGAACCCAGAAAACCTATTTTAAAAGACCTTGAATTTTACGAATTAGAGGATCGGGGAGTAGATTACTTTGTAAAAGATCCTGAAAAATATCGGGGTAAGAAAATCGTAATTTCCGGTGGTGGAGATTCGGCTTTAGATTGGAGTATTTTTCTTTCTGATGTAGCTTCAGAAGTAACTTTAGTACACCGCAGAAACGAATTTCGTGGAGCATTAGATTCCGTAGAGAAGGTACAAGAATTAAAAAATGCCGGAAAAATTAAATTGATTACACCCGCTGAGGTAATTGGTTTCAAAGGTTCAGAACGCATAGAATCGGTGGATATCGAAATCAATGGAGCCCGCATGAATGTAGAAACCGATTATTTCATTCCTCTATTTGGCTTAACTCCAAAATTAGGAGCCATCGCCAATTGGGGATTGGAAATCGAAAAAAATGCCATAAAAGTAAATAACGCCTTAGATTATCAAACCAACATCGAAGGAATTTATGCCATTGGTGATGTAAACATCTATCCCGGGAAACTAAAACTCATTTTATGCGGATTCCACGAAGCGACTTTAATGTGTCAAAGTGTTTACAATAGATTGAATCCCGGTAAAAAATACGTCTTAAAATACACTACCGTTTCCGGTGTAGATGGTTTTGACGGAACCCGAAAAGAAGCTGAAAAAGCAGTTGTAAAATCGATAGAATAATATTATTTGTTTCAAGTTTCAGGTTTCAAGTTTTTTGGCAACCTGAAACCTGAAACCTGAAACCTGAAACTTGAAACCTGAAGCAAAAACTATGTCACAAGACATCACGATTAGAATTACCGACCGAAACGGAGTAAAACACGAAGTGCAAGCTCCAACCGATATGAACATGAACCTCATGGAACTCATTCGTGCTTACGAGTTAGCCGAAGAAGGTACTGTAGGCGTTTGTGGTGGAATGGCTATGTGTGCTTCTTGTCAATGTTATATATTGAATGACGTAATTTCACTGGAACGAAATCCGGATGAAGAAGCTATGCTTTGGGAAGCTTATCATGTAAAAGAAAACTCTCGGCTAGGCTGTCAGATTCCTATAACTCAGGAAATTGATGGATTAGAAATTGAAATTGCCCCGGAGCAGTAAAAAAAGGTATATATTATAAAAAAAGCGGTAACATTTGTTACCGCTTTTTTTGTTAAATAAGATAAAGTTCTAATTTTTGATGAACTCTAAAGTTTTAGAGTAATTGTCATTTGAAAGTTTGATAAAATAAACTCCATTTGAAAAATTAGAAGTGTCAAGTGAAATATTGTCTGTTGAAACTAATTTTTGGGTAGTAATTACTTGTCCTAACATATTGTAAACCGTATATGAGGTTGGGGTTTCAACGGGGTTTGCAATGTGTACATTCAATAGACCAGATGTTGGATTTGGATGTAATACAACTGTACCAAAAGCTTCGTTTGAACCTACACTTAATAAATTCGTACTAAATGTTACGGTTTCAGAACCTCCAAATTCTCCACCTTCGGCAATAATTTGTCCGGAGTTGGTTAATAATCTGTAATAACCAAGACCCCAATCACAGCAAATTCCGTCAAAAGCAGCATCATTGATAGTAAATGCATAACATGTATTAGTTCCAGCAGTTACATTTTGTGTTATTAAAGCAGGTAAAGAACCTGTATCAGAATAAGGGCCTCCAGAAGCTACAATGGCACCTGTAGAAAGGTTGGTAAGATTCCATGTGGTTTCACTACCATATCGGTCTCTTTGTAATTGTATTGTTATTTGAGTAGCCACAAAATTTGAAGTTGTTTTGAAAGCAATAGAAGAAGCATCATTAGGGCTGTATTGATCTGGATTCCCATTTACAGATGTAATAGAAATGTTGAATACATTATCTCCTGATGCGGCAGTTAAGTTGGGTAATGAAAAATTAGCAGTTCCGCCTACTGCCAAAGAACCATTCCAGTTGTAAGTTTGATTGGTTCCGCCATTAATATTGTAAGTGATAACTGCAGAAGTCATCGCAACAGTTCCGGTATTAGTTAAAGTTAAAGAAGGAGTGAAAATAGTTGAACAACTTAATAAATTTAAACTATTTACTCTTAATCTACCATTAAACTGGTATGATTGTCCCACATTACATACGTTTGCATTTAATCCTACCCTTCTCGGTGAATTTAAAGCTACGGCTCTCATTCTTGTTTTCTGATCTTGAGTAAAAATGTTCATACAGTAGTCGTCACTGTAATCCATATAGTTGTTAACCATGTCAAGTCCAGGTGCAGATGGGCAAGAGTCAGATCCTAACTGACAAAAATAATGTTCAGTATTTGCAGCTGGGGTATCCGGACAATAGTCTTGGAAACTGTCAGTTGCATTTACGGTACAGCTGCTATTATCTCCCCATATATGACGCAATCCAAAACAATGACCAATTTCGTGCGTTGTAGTTCTACCTTTGTCAAGGTCAGTGAAGTAAGAGCCTGGAGCTAATGTAGAAGTACCAAAACATCTCCAATCTATGATTACTCCATCCGTTTGAGCAGGACCACCAATAGGGTTTATTCCTCCAAGTCCAGATGCATCGGGAAATTGAGCAAAACCTAAAACGCCATCCAAATCACCACCAAACTCACAAACCCAAATATTGAAATAACGATTTGGATCCCATTGTGTTTGTGGTTTTAAAATGGTTTCAACATTGTTATATCCCCATGTTGTACCCCCTAAATTGACACGATTAATACCGGTAGTAACTCCACCATCCGGATTTGTTCTGGCTAAACAAAATTCAATTTCTACATCGGCTCCAACTGGATCAGAGTTGAATCCCGGTGTTCCCATCATTCGTCTAAAATCTTGATTAAGTACAGTAATTTGAGATTGAACACGCGTATCAGAAATATTTCTACCTGTACCAACTGCCTGGCCACTGTGAATAACGTGAACTACAACGGGAATAGTAATTACATTGTTTACATTTCGTCCTAGTTCTCTTTGTCTTTTGATTTCTTGGATTTTTGGTGCAATCCAATTCTCAAATGCTTCTGTATCAGCTCTATCTGGATGTTTCTCTTGTAAATAGGCTTCATATTCGGTACTGGCACATCTTACATGGCCTGTAACAGGGTTTACGCTTTGGATTGTTTTTCCAAAAACTTTTCTACCTTCCGTTGATTTGCCTTGAGCAAATAGTAGAAAAGGCATTAAAATTGCCAAGTAAGGCAAAAATTTTAAAGTAATGATTTTCATAAGGTTAGTTTATTATAAAAAATTTCCTCTACAAAGAGGAGTGGTTTAAATTAGGGGTGAAAGGTATGTATTTTTAAAAAAATGACAAAGAAATGTTATATTTTTTTAAATCAATCTATTAGGTTTTTAACAGAGGGTAAAATTAGAGAGGTAATTATGCTGTAAGCTTGTGTTGAAAGATGTAATCCATCTGATGCAACAAGTTCAGGATTTGTTAAGCCCGTTCGGCTCAAAGAAGTGATGTCTATGAATTGAATGGCATTGTTTTCACAATAGTTTTGTGCGAAGGTATTGTATTGGTCAATTTCATTTGAAATTTGGGATGAGTTTGAGTTACCTTGTCCAAATGGAGTGTAGGCATAGTCGGGAATAGAAAGTACAAAAACACGATTTCGATTTCCTTCAACAGCTAAGATAGCCTGATCAACAAGTTGAGGAAATTCACTTTCATAAATTGAAAAAGGCAGGTTTTGATATTGGTTGTTCACTCCAATTAAAAGGGTGACAAAATCGTATTTCAAATTTTGATTTCTTGAAGCTACTGCAGTTTTCAATTGTGTTGTGGTCCATCCGGTTTCTGCAATCAATGTTGTGGTATATACATCAAAAGGCCGAAAGTTTCGAGTTAAACTGTCTTTTAATTGTGCCGGAAAGTTACAAGTAAAGCATACACCTTGACCTTTGGTGTAACTATCGCCTAAAGCTAAGTGTCGTAATCTTTTTGCATTAGGCTCACGGTTAACATCGTCATGTGCATCACATTGAATACAAGTCATGGCAAGCAGTAA
>JANJWE010000080.1 GCA_024709705.1 Flavobacterium sp.
AATCACATATAATTTGGCGTTACCTTCTTTGATATTACTTTTACTAAAGTCAACATCACCATAAGTAAGGGTGTTTTTTATATCCAAGGTATCAATCCAAGATTCTGCTAATATTATAGAAGCTTCTTCAGAGTAATGAAAAGGTTTATTTCGGATGTCTTTTAAAACTCTGCAATTGGGTAAATAGCAAAAAGTTACGTTACGAGATTCGGCTTTTGCTCCTAAAAAGTAAATCAGAAAGATAACTCCAATGAGTAACCCAAATAAGAAAAAAGCCAGTCGTTGATAGAATTTCATAGTGTAATTTAAGTCAGTAAAAATACAAACATTTTTGCTAGAAAACAATCAAATTTATATCACTATTTGGTAAATCAAACCAATCACCAATGGCTTTATTCGTTAAAATTCCATGATAAAAATACAATCCGTTTTTGAGTCCGCGGTTGCAGCGAATAGCACTTTCTACACCTCCATCTTCTGCAATTTGAATGAGATAAGGTGTAAGTATATTGCTTATTGACAAAGAAGCCGTTTTAGAATAGCGTGAGGGTATATTGGGTACACAATAATGAATTACATTATTTTTAATAAAGGTAGGTTTTTCGTGTGTTGTAATTTCGGAGGTTTCAAAACAACCCCCGGTATCAATGCTTACATCTACAATTACGGCTCCTTTTTTCATGTGTTCCACCATAGTTTCGGTTACCACCACCGGAGTGCGGTTTTGACCTCTCATCGCCCCTATAGCTACATCACAACGGCGAAGTGCTTTTAGAAGTGATTTAGGTTGAATGGTTGAAGTAAAAATAGGTTGTTTTAAGTTATTTTGAAGACGTCTGAGTTTGGTAATCGAATTATCAAAAACCTTAACACCGGCACCTAGTCCTAAAGCTGTTTTGGCAGCAAACTCGCCTACAGTTCCGGCACCAATAATAACTACATCAGTAGGAGCTACGCCGGTAATGTTTCCAAAAAGCAAACCTTTTCCAAATTGGTTATTAATCATAAGTTCTGCAGCGATGAGTACAGATGCAGTTCCGGCAATTTCACTCAAAGATTTTACTGCAGGGTAGGAGCCATCATCGTCTTTTATGAATTCAAAAGCGAAAGCGGTAATTTTTTTCTTAGCTAGTTTTTCAAAATATTCCTTTTTTCGGGTTTTTAATTGAATAGCCGATATGATAATGGTATCGGGATTTATCATTTCAATTTCTGCAGATGTAGGGGGCTCTACTTTTAAAATCATAGGACAACTGAAAACTTTCTTAGGATCTTGTGTGATTTCAGCTCCGGCATCGCTATATTCTTTGTCGCTGTAACTGGCACTTTCTCCGGCTCCCGATTCTATTAAAACTCTATGACCATGAGAAACCAATGAATTAACCGCATCTGGTGTCAAACAAATACGACGTTCTTGATAGGAAGTTTCTTTGGGAATCCCGATAAACAATTCGCTTTTGTGTCGGGCAATTTCCAATTTTTCTTCCTGTGGAAGTAATTGCTGTTTTGAGAAAGGGGTTATCGGCATACTCATTTGTAAAATAAGTGTCTAAGTTAGAAATTATTTTGGAATTAAAAAGAGCAAATTGAAACGATTTACTAGATGAGAAATGATTTGATTTTTTATTTCCTCAAAAATTAACTTAAATGAAGCATTCTTTTTCCGTCTTCCGCAATCTCAATTCGAATCACACTATGAAATTCAGGAATAAGGTTCGGTATATTTTCGGCCCATTCAATAAAACACCAATGACCGGAATAAAAATAATCTTCAATACCAAAATCGAAAGCTTCACTTTCATTTTTTAAACGGTACATATCAAAATGATAGACCAATCCATTGGGTGTTTCGTATTCGTTAACTAAAGAAAAAGTAGGGCTTGAAGTAGGATTGATTACCCCAAGTTTTTTGGCTAAAGCTTTAATAAAAGTAGTTTTTCCCGCACCCATTTGACCGTGAAAAAGTAAAACTTTCTTTGGATTTTCCTGCAAGACTTTTTCGGCCACTTCGTCAATTTCGTTTAATGCAAAAGTATACACCATAGTTGTTGAGTTGTAAAATGTAAAACGGAAAATGTATTTTGAAGCAAAAGTACACTTTCCGTTTTAAACTCCCAATAAATCATTTTCTACCTGGGGTTTAATACTAAAAAGGGTATAATCATTTCTTCCAGTGAAATTCCACCGTGTTGGTATGTATTTCGGTAATAACTTACATAATGATTGTAATTATTAACATAGGCCAGAAACAAATCGTTTTTGGCAAAAATGAATGAGCTACTCATATTTATGGCCGGGAGTCCAATTTTTTTGGGGTCTTTAACCGAAAAAACGTCTTTATCTTCAAAGGTAAGACTTCGTCCCGTTTTGTATCGTAAATTTAAACTAGTGTTTTTATCTCCAATTACTTTAGAAGGGTTTTTCACATTAATTGTACCATGGTCTGTAGTCATAATGAGTTTGAATCCCATTTGTTGGGCCATTTGAATCATTTCTAAAAGCGGTGAATTTTTAAACCAACTTAAGGTAAGTGATCGATAGGCTTTGTCATTTGAAGCCAATTCTTTCACTACATCCATTTCGGTTTTAGCGTGAGAAAGTATGTCTACGAAGTTGTAAACAATAGTTGTAAGATTGTTGTTTTTTAAACCTTTAAAATTGTCAACCAATTTTTTACCATCTTTAAAATTGGTGATTTTATAATATTCACTTTTACATTGCAATCCCAATCGTTTGAGTTGAGCCTCCAAAAATTCACCTTCATAAAGATTTTTTCCGCCTTCCTCAACGTCATTTTTCCAATAGTTAGGAAATTGTTTTTCCATTTCAAGTGGAGTTAGACCCGAGAATATGGCATTTCGTGCATATTGAGTGGCCGTGGGTAAAATAGAATAATAAGCCATTTCTTTCTCCAATTTGTAATGCAGATTGACTACATTTTCAAATGCTTTCCATTGATCGTATCTCAAATTGTCTATGACAACAAAAAGAATAGGTTTGTCTTTTTTAACCAATTCAGGAACTACATATTCTCTAAAAACTTTATGAGAAAGTACTGGCTTTGAAGCTTTTTCTTCAAACCAATTTTCGTAGTTTTTTTCAATAAATTTACCAAACTGACTATTGGCTTCGGTTTTTTGAGATTCTAAAATTGATATTAAGCCTTGGTCTTCAATGTTTTCCAGTTCAATTTCCCAAAATATTAATTTTTTATAAAGCTCAGCCCAATCTTCAAAGGAGTTTACCATGGCCAAATCCATTGCGATTTTTCGGAACTCTTTTTGATAATCTAATGTGGTTTTTTCGGATACCAAACGCGAATGATCCAGATTCTTTTTTAAAGCTAACAATATTTGATTGGGATTCACAGGTTTAATCAAATAATCGGCAATTTTAGAACCTATTGCTTCTTCCATGATATGTTCTTCCTCACTTTTTGTTATCATAATGATTGGAACAGCCGATTTTTTTTCTTTCATTTCCGAAAGGGTTTCCAAGCCACTTATTCCGGGCATGTTTTCATCTAAAAAAACGATATCAAATGAGTTGTCTTCAAATATATCTATCGCATCTCTACCATTATTGCAGGTAGTGACAGCATAATTTTTACTTTCTAAAAAGAGGATGTGGGGTTTTAATAGGTCAATTTCATCATCTACCCAAAGAATTTTTATAGGATTCATTGTATCAGTTTTAAAGTTGCAATTTAACAAATACCCAACGTTAGAAGTATTAAAGTTATTGTAAAATAATTGTTGAATGTACCATTTTCAAATTCAGTATATTTGTAGTCCAATTTTTTGTATTGTGAGTCACACCAACAAATTAAAAATTTTCAATGATCCGATTTATGGGTTTATAACCATTCCCAATGAATTGGTTTTTGATTTGATACAACATCCCTATTTTCAACGTCTGAGAAGAATTTCCCAAATGGGAATGTCTTATTTGGTTTACCCTGGGGCACATCATACTCGTTTTCATCACGCTTTAGGAGCTTTACATTTGATGCAAAAAGCAGTTGAAGTTTTACGTTTCAAGGGGGTTTCTATTTCTTCTGATGAAGAAACAGCTTTGTATGTTGCGATTATGTTGCATGACATCGGACACGGGC
>JANJWE010000092.1 GCA_024709705.1 Flavobacterium sp.
AGTATTTATCAGTTTTATTTGATTTTCTTGGTACAGATTCAATTTTCAAGATTTTTTATTTATAATGAAATCAATTAAAAATTTTTTCTAAATAAGTTCCACTTTCAACTTCAATGGGTTCTAAGTTTTGTCTAAACACTCTTGCGGTTAATGCTCCTTTTAAAATAACATTTTCGCCTTTTACTTCCAGCCAACTTCCTTCTCGTAAGCCAATAACCGGAGTTGCATTCCAATGATGAAATTCTTTGATGCGGGTTTCTCTGGTTTCGCCCATGTGTTTTGAATGGATATCGGGATCCAGATAATGAGGATTTAAATTGAAGTTTATAATGCCCAAGGTAGCAAAACTTGAAGGATAAACTATTGGCATATCGTTGGTGGTTTGCATCGTAATTCCACAAATGTTACTACCGGCACTGGTTCCCAAATAGGGAGTTCCGCTTTCAATGGCTTTTTTTAAAACCGGCATTAAATGAAGATCGTGTAATTGTTTAACCAATAAAAAGGTATTGCCACCGCCCGTAAATATACCTTGTGCCTCTTCTAGAGCTTGTATCGGGTTTTCAAATTCATGTAAGCCATGAACTTCGATGTTTATTTTTTGAAAAACCGTTCTAACTTTCTCCGTATATTCGTCATGCGAAATACCACCGGGTCTGGCAAAGGGTATGAAAATTATTTTTTTGCAATTTTGAAATAGCAGCTCAACTTCCGGAAGTAAATATTCCAAATAATTTCCTTGATGTAAGGTTGAGGTACTGGCAATTATCGCTTTTTTCATAGGTTGGATTTTTACAAAATTAAAGGTTTAATTCGTTTTCATACTCTTTGGATTAACAAAATATTATCAATTTGTTGTGAATTACTTGGGATAAGTCCCTACTAACTTTACTAAATCAATAAACTAACAAGAGAAAACAGCTATATTTGAATACCCATTACTTTTTTAACTTTACAGTATTCTTTTTTTCGTCAATTGTTTTGGCTCAAACCCCTATTTTAGGTAAGATACGAGTAAACGATTTACCGGCAGAAGGGGTTCATGTGGTTAATTTGGTAACTGAAAAAGCCACAATTACCAATGCTAATGGCGAGTTTATTATAGAAGTAAGAGAAGATGATTTGTTAGTTTTCTCGGCTGTGCATTTGAATTATTGGCGAAGAAGTATATCGGCATCAGACATCCAAAAAAAAGAAATTACTATTGAAATGACATCCAAAGTTGTAGAACTTGAAGGTGTTACGGTAACAGAATATCCCAATATAAATGCCCAAAATATGGGAATTATCAACTACAAACCCAAAGTATATACCCCTGCAGAACGAAAATTGAGGCCCACTCAAATGACACAACGAGATTGGATAGAAGTTTTATATGGGAAAATACCCTTAGACCCCTTTTTGTATTGGATTACAGGTAGAACAAAAAAACTAAAAAAAGAACTGAGTGTTGAAAAACAAGAGTTGCTTTTTTTAAAAACAAACGAATGGTTTGAAGAAGATTTCTATATCAATGAACTTAAAATCCCCTCCGATTACATTCAAGCTTTTAATTATTTTATAATATACGACTCAGAATTTGTTGCTTTTTTAGAGTCTAACAATAAAGCACAAGCAACTTTTAGAATGACGGCGTTATCTGTTGAATTTTTAAATTTATTGGAAGATGAAAAATAATCTAGTTTGGTTTTTCCTTTTTTCCATTAGTTTAAGTTTTTCTCAATCAAAAACTATAAAAGGTATTGTTAAGGCCGAAAATGCTTCAGTAGAAGGAATTCACGTGCTAAATTTAGTAACCGAAAAAGCCACGATTACAGATGCCAATGGCGTTTTTTTTATTGATGTTTCCGAAGACGATTTATTGGTGTTTTCGGCTGTTCATTTGCATTATTGGCGTAAAAGTATTTCTAAGGAAATTTTTCAAACTGGTTTTATAGAAATTCAAATGACGGCCAAAGTTAATGAATTGGATGAAGTTGTGGTTTCCGAAAATTCCAAAATTACAGCCCAAAGTGTAGGGGTAATTAATTACAAACCCAAATCTTATTCTCCGGCCGAACGTCGCTTATTTACAGCCAATTCGGGACTCTTAGATCCTTTACTCAATTGGATTTCAGGAAGAACTAAGCTTTTGAAAAAAGAGTTAGAAATAGAAAAAAGAGAAAGAGCATTGGCTCGTTTGAGTGCTTTTTTTCCTAATACTTTTTTTAAAGAGAATCTTAAAATTCCGGAGGAATATATTGAAGGATTTAAATATTATGCCGTAGAAGACCAAGAACTTTTTGAAGTTTTACAGCTCAAAGATAAGATTAGAACCGCTTTTGTACTAGGAAAACTGGCTCAGGAATTCAATAAATTTTTAAATGATGATCAAAAAAATTAGTTTTTTACTTCTCTTTTTCGGACAATTCCTGGGATATGGACAGTTTATCCCCCGTACTATTGTGAATGGTCAAATTATTTCCGATTCAACAGCGGTAGAACAAGTTACGGTATTTAATATATCTTCCAATAAAGGAGCTGTAACCGATGCTAAAGGCAAATTCTCATTATATGCAAAACCCTCAGATACCTTGGTTTTTTCGAGTGTGGTTTTTAAGTCAAAAAAATTAATACTTACCGAATTAGATTTTAAAGTTGTGGAGCTTATCATCAAATTGGAAGAGTATATCAACGAATTGGATGAGGTTATAGTTACCCCAAAATCGTTAACCGGAAATTTAGAAAAAGATGCTGCCAATATAAAGGTGACCGATTTAAGTCTGCAATTGGATATTGGTAGTATTGTTCAAATGAATTTTGAAGACGACTTTAGTTCGTCAATGAAAAATACCGTAATGCCCAGTGATTTAAGTATGCCATATGCTTTAAATTTAATGGCTATTGGGAAAAAACTCGGGAAGTTGCTTTTTAAAGAAAAGAAAAAAGAAAGTCCAATCGTTTTTACTTCATCTAAGCGATTTGCAGAGGCTGTTCGGTTAAAATTCAGCTATGCTTTTTTTACGGAAACTTTGGCATTGAAACCTGATGAAATTGGTTTATTTTTGGATTTTTGTGAATCAGACCCTAGGTCAAGTTCGCTTTTACAGGTTAATAAAGAAATAGAGTTAATCGATTTTCTGATTGAAAAAAATAAAGCATTTAAAATTCGGAATCCCTAACATGTATGAAAAAATCAGCATCCTTTTTTACATTAACTCTTTTATTTGTTCTTTGCAGTTCTTTTCTATTGCATAAATTTTATGTTTCGGTTACTCAAATTCAATTTTTGCCTGAAAAAAAATCGGTTCAAATTACGCAGAGGTATTTTATAGACGATCTGAATGCCGCACTGGAAAAAAAACATGCAGAAAAGTTCTATTTGGATTCTTCCAAAGAAACAGCTCTCCAAAAAAAGCAGTTGGAAGATTATGTTTTACAAAATTTAGAAATCAAAATCAATGGTAAATCTAAAAAAATTAATGTTTTAGGGAGAGAAACCGATGCGGATGTGTTCGTGTTTTACTTGACCCTTTCAGATGTGGCTAAAATTCAAACCTTTGAAATTAAGAACACCATTCTGTTTGATTATTTACCCGAACAACAACACATAACACACGCCCAAATAAATGGGAAAAAAAAGAGTTTTTTACTCACAAATGCTCAGCCTTATCACTTGTTAAAATAGTGTGAAATCGCAACTGGATTGGGTAAAATGTTTATTTTAGAACCTTCAAATTCAAATTCATGAAAAAAAGTATTGGTTTACTCGTTTTAATTCCTTTCTTGGCCTGGGCACAAGACAAAAAAGAAACTCCTAGAGAGGGCGGACATTATGACAACAATAAGTTCAGTCAAATGTATGATTTATTGGCAACCCCCAACATGTTTAGAACGGCTTCCGGTGCTCCGGGACCTGCATATTACCAACAACAAGCCGATTACAAAATGGATATTGTGTTGGATGATAAAAACAAAAGATTGGATGGTGTTGAAACCATAACTTATCACAATAATTCCCCCGAATCTTTAGAGTATTTGTGGATTCAATTGGATCAAAATGAAAAAAAGAGAGATTCCAAGTCACCTTTGGTTCAAAGCCAGCGTATGGATGGAGCTCTGCCGGTTGATGGTTTTGTGAAAAAATATATGGAAGAAGCTTTCGATGGCGGATTTAATTTGGTTTATGTTCATGATGCCAAAGGAAAGCCCATGAAATACACCATAAACCAAACGATGATGCGAATTGATTTGCCTCAGCCTTTGAAACCCAAAGAAAAAGTGACTTTTTCGATTAAATGGTGGTACAATATCAATAATTACCGAATTGATAGAGGTCGTTCGGGGTATGAAGAGTTTGAGTCAGATAAAAACCGATTGTATGTTGTTGCACAGTTTTTCCCAAGAATGGCGGTTTACAATGATGTTGAAGGTTGGCAAAATATGCAATTTTGGGGTACAGGAGAATTTGCTTTGGTTTTCGGAAATTATGAAGTAAATATTACCGTGCCTGCCGATCATATTTTGGAAGCCACCGGAGATTTGTTAAACCGAAAAGAAGTGTTCACACCGGAGCAAGTAAAAAGATACGAATTGGCTGAGCGAACATTTGATAAGCCGGTTTTGGTGGTTACGCCAGAAGAGGCAAAAGCCAACGAAAAAGGTTTTTCTGATAAAACGAAAACTTGGAAATTCAAAGCTCAAAATGTGAGAGATTTTGCTTTTTCAACTTCCAGAAAGTTTATTTACGATGCCATGGCTGTGAAATTACCCACCAAAAACGTGATGGCCATTTCGTTGTATCCCAATGAAAGCAACCCATTGTGGGAAGAATATTCTACTCGAGCCGTAGCTCAAACATTAAAAACCTATTCAAAACACACTTTTGATTATCCGTACCCCAAAGCTATTTCAATATCTGCAGAAGATCAAGGAATGGAATATCCTATGATTTGTTGGAATTACGGAAGACCCGATGCGAAAGGTTTTGTATCCGATCGCATAAAATATGGAATGATAAGTGTAATTATTCATGAAGTGGGTCACAACTATTTCCCTATGATTGTCAATTCCGATGAACGTCAGTGGTCTTGGATGGATGAGGGGTTGAATACTTTTTTACAGTATTTGACCGAACAAGAATTTATGGAAAACTATCCTTCCAGTAGAGGTCCTGCTGCGAAAATAGTTCCGTACATGAGTGGAAATCAAAGTTTTTTAGAGCCCATTATGTCCAATTCCGAAGTCATTCACCAATTTGGAGCCAATGCCTACGGAAAACCCGCAACCGGATTGAATATTTTAAGAGAAACCATTATGGGTCCAGAACTGTTTGATCATGCGTTTAAAACGTATGCCAACCGATGGAAGTTCAAGCATCCTACACCGGATGATTTTTTCAGAACTATGGAAGATGCTTCTGCTGTTGATTTAGATTGGTTTTGGCGAGGTTGGTTTTATTCGACCGATTATGTAGACATGGGCATTAAGGAAGTAAAACAGTTTTTTGTTACCGATGAACCTACCGAGGAATTGAAAAATGTGCAAACCCGAAGAGGACGTTTTGGAGTAGCACAAGGACCATATGTGTATTTGGTAGAAGAAAAAAATCCACAGCTCAATCCAAACAGAAAAAAAGCTTTAAATCAGTCGCGAATCGTTCCTTTACAGGAGTTTATCAATGCTAAGTTTACTACCGAGCAACAAGCTCAACTCAAACAGCCCAATTATTTTTATGAGGTTGAATTTGATAAACCCGGTGGAATGATTATGCCTTTATTAGTTGAACTTCAGTTTGAAGATGGAACTAAGGAGTTTCACAAATTTCCGGAGCAAATTTGGAGAAAAAACAACCAAACGGCCACCCGTGTTTTTGCAACGACTAAAAAAATTGTCAAAATTCAGTTGGATCCCAAGTTAGAAACAGCCGATATTGATACAACCAATAATTCATGGCCAAAAGAGGAAGCAACCTCTAAGTTTGATGAATTAGAAAAAAAGTAATTTACAAAGCCTAAAATTCTTTGTACTTTTGCAAATACAATTTAGAAAAGTATGTTTGGTATAAGTGGAGGTGAGTTTATAACGATTATAGTGATAATACTTATGCTGTTCGGGTCTGATAAAATTCCAGATATAGCCCGAACAGCAGGTAAAATCATGCGGCAATTGAAACATGCTACCAATGATATCAAATCTGAGATTCAAAAAAGTGCCGAAGCCAACGGGATTGATACACAAAGTTTAATCGGTGGTTTATCTGATGAAATTCAAAAAGTAAAACAAGATTTCACTCAGATTTCACAGCCTTTGCAAAATCCGTCTTTGGGATTGGATGATGAAATTGAAAAAACCAAAGAAGATATCGAACAAATTACCGGACCTATCAAACGACAATTTTAATCTTGGAAGAACTCATTCAATTTGATAAAGATGTATTTCTCTTTTTGAACAATTTAGGTTCAGAACGATGGGATGGAATGTGGTTACTAATTACAAAACAACTCTATTGGACGCCTCTTTTTTTAGTCCTTTTTTATTTTATTCTAAAGAAAATTGGGTGGAAACAGTTTGGTGTAGTGATTTTGTTCTTGGCTCTTTTAATTTTGGTAACAGATCAAGTGACCAATCTTTTCAAATACAGTTTTGAACGCTTAAGACCCTGCAACGATTTAAGTTTAGATGGACAAATGAGAGCGGTTTTGGTGCGAAAATCATTTAGTTTTTTTTCCGGTCATGCTTCCAACTCTATGGCTACCACAACTTTTATATTTTTCTTGTTTCGCAAGCATTTTAAATATGCTTTTTTGCTGTTTCTATTTCCTTTAATTTTTGCCTACAGCCGAATCTATTTAGGTCTTCACTTTCCGGGGGATATTCTAACAGGTTACCTTTTTGGTTTTATAATGGGGGTGTCGTTTTACAAACTCCATAAAATCTACTGCCCAATTATTTTCCGGTCAATTAAAGTACTCTAGTTACGGTTAGGCCGTCCCGTATGGGCAATAAAACCGTTTCAACTCTCGAGTCGTTGTTCAAACGTTTGTTGTATTCCACTAAAATTCTAGTGCTCAAATCACCTTCTTTTAAAGGTTCTACTACTTTTCCGGACCATAACACATTATCCGATAAAATGATGCCGCCTTTATTCATTTTGGGCACAATCATTTCGTAGTAGTTGAGGTAATTTTCTTTATCGGCATCTATAAAAACCAAATCAAATTTTGTTTCTAAGGTTGGAATTATATTGACAGCTTCACCCAAATGTTGTACAATCTGATTTCCCCAAGGCGATTTGTCAAAATATTTCCGTTGAAAATCAATTAATTCTTCTTTGATGTCAATGGTATGTACGATTCCGTTTTCTTGCATTCCTTCACATAAGCATAAGGTGGCGTAACCGGTATACGTTCCAATTTCTAAAATAGAAGCAGGTTTGATCAACTTAGACAACATGCTCAAAACCCTACCCTGAAAATGTCCGCTCAACATCCGTGGGAGCAAAATTTTTTGATAAGTTTCTTTATTTAATTGAGCTAATAATTTCGGTTCGGCTTGTGAATGAGCAGCTACGTAATCTTCGAGATCTTCAGAAAGGAAATGCATTTTTATTCAGCAAATTTATAAAAATTCATTAAGTTTATCCAAATACATGAAGTTTTCATGTATTTTTTTTTCATAAATGTTATTTATCTCTTGAGTTGTTAAATTATAATTTTTATAAAAGTCATCATTGATTGAGTTTTGAATAATTTGATGAGCTGCATTCTTTGTAAATTCTCTATCGCTTAAATTAATTATTTGTAAAGCATGATATAATACACAATATCCAATAGATTTAGTTTCTATTAATGTTGATGTATAGAATTTTAGTTTATCAATTAAATTCTGTTCATTAGGATGATTTTTTACAATTTCTATCAAGTCTTTTTTTACAAGAATAACAAAAGCAATTCTTTGTTTGTCATAAATTGGTAAATCATGCTTGTATAAACTATCAAAGTATTGCCAATTATACTCGCTTTTGTTTATGTTTTCTTCAATATTAAACTTTAAAGAAAATTCATTTATGTTATCTGAATTGTGATTTTCTAAATAGGGTAACTGACCTCTATACCCATCAACTTCAATGTCATAAAAAGATTTCGATGTAACACCTTTGGATACTTCTTTTTTAATTTCATTTAAATCAGAAGATGAGCTTTGACATCCAATTAAAAAAAACAACGAAAATACAGTAGTTATAATTTTTTTCATAAATTTAAATTTTAACAGTTAATATCTCTAACTTCACACGTGCCTTCTTCAATTGTTATTGTTTTATTGTTTCTTGTCAAAGAAATGGAATAATTAACAGTTGCATATGGATCTGATGGTCTTACACATTTTGTTCCATCAGGTTGATTCCATGTGTAAGTGTAACCATTGGGATTACATGATG
>JANJWE010000090.1 GCA_024709705.1 Flavobacterium sp.
TCTTTTTTCCATTTTTCTACCAAAGCAGGCGGCAGTTCTACATTTTCATTGCTTTCGGTTTTAATGTCCGGAAGGTTTTCTACCAACGTACAATCGATAAAGTTTCGATACGTATCATACGAACATTTTGGTCCGGTTCGCACCCAACTTTCAGGCCAAACTGGGTCTAATTCGGTTACCGGTCCGGTATGGTTAATTACCGCATCCAATACAATTCGGATGCCTTTGGCGTGAGCTTTTTCAACCAATTCTTTCAAATCTTCTCGTGTACCATAGCTTGGGTCAATATTCGTCCAATCTTTGGTCCAATAGCCATGAAAACCATACGAATTTCCGGTTCCTTCATCCACCGAACCGTGAATTTGTTCCACAACAGGAGTCATCCAAATGGCATTAATTCCCAAATCGGTAAAATAACCTTCGTCAATTTTTTGCGTAATCCCTTTAATGTCGCCACCCATGAAATTGCGAAGCACTCCGGTTTCTTTATCTCTTGGAATGATTTTGTCGTTATCCGGATTGCCATTGTTGAATCGGTCAATTAAGAGAAAGTATAAGTTGGCACCTTCCCAAACAAAAGGGGTTTCAGTTTGAACGATTTCTTTTTTAGGGGAACATCCTAGAAACATAGTAGTTAGGATTAGGGTGAACAGTATTTTTTTCATTATAATTTAATTTTTATTTCGACTTCTTTTTCTGAAACCACAAAAGTAAAGGTGCAATAGTTTAATTTTTCGTTGTATTGCATGCTTCCTTTAGCGTTTTTAAATTTTATTTTCCGTGGTTTTTTTTGTATATTTTTGACAATCAACGTCACTGATTCTTCTTTGTTTTCGGTATAATTTTCCGATGTTTCTTTTTCTACATCAATTTCTAGCCATTTGCCTTCCTTTTCTACTTCAAAATGCATGAAATAAAAGTTTTCTTTGTCATCATTTACAGGAGTTTTTCCATCATCAAAATAGAAAGAGAACACTTTTTCTTCGGCTATTTTTTCATCAAAATAAAAATGGTATTCTAATTTATCTTTTGTGAATGCTTCGGTATTTTTTATACGACCTACCAAAGGAACAATACTTCCTTTGCGAACAAAGGTGGGAATATGACTTCGTTCTGTTGGAATTTGACGTGTTGTACCGCCTTCATATGTTGTACCGGAATAAAAATCTATCCAAATACTTCCTTTTGGGAAATAGACTTCTTTCGTCTTTTGTCCGGCTTCCAAAATGGGATATACTAAAAAGTCATTTCCCCATAAATAGCCATCCGATTTGGTCAACAACGTTTCATTCTCCGGTTCTTCAAAAAATAAAGGACGCATTAACGGAATGCCTGTTTTCGAATTTTGATAAGCCAAATTATAATTGTACTGCAACAATTTATACCGCATTTCAATGGCTTGTTTGGCTAAACTTTTCGCATTATCACTCCTAAACACCGGTTCCGAAGCCACATCCGATTGAGCATGTGGACGAAAAATCGGATTGAAAACACCATATTGCAACCAACGCACATACAATTCGTCATCCAAATTCGCTCCCGCAAAACCGCCTAAATCGGAGTGCATGTAGGCCAAACCTTGCATTCCCATTTGAAGAGAAATTTCCACTTGACCCGAAAGTCCGCCCCACGTTCTGTTCACATCGCCACTCCACGGAATCATTCCATAACGTTGCGAACCCGAATAACCGGAACGCATCAAAATAAAAGGTCTTTGCGTAGGAAAGTTATTTTGATAGCCTTCAAAAACCAATTTGGCCCAATTATGACCGTAAATATTATGTACTTCATCAGCACTTCCGCCAAAGGTTTGAGCAGCTGCAGGAAATACTTCGGGTTCGCCCAAATCGCCCCAAACACCACCTACGCCTTTGTTGGCCAATTCTTTATAAATGTTCCAAAACCATTTTTTCCCATCGGTTTTAAAAATATCGATGATACCGGTATTTCCAAAATAGAAATCATACGTAAAAGGATTTCCTTTTGTGTCGGTAGCTAAGATTTTTTTATCCACCGCTTCTTGCCATTTTTTGGAAGTGGTCAATATAAACGGTTCCGTAATCGGAATGGTTTTGATGCCCATTTTATTAAAATCAACCACCATTTTTTCAAACGTTGGAAAGCTGTCACGATACACTTCCAAATTTCCCATCGTGCCTTGTACTTCTTTTCCAAACCAATACAAATCTAAAATGATGGCATCTACAGGAATGTTTTCGTCTTTAAATTTTTGAATAGTTCTTCTAGCCTCTGCCTCCGAATGATAACCAAAACGAGAAGAAAAATTACCCAAAGCCCAACGCGGTGGCAACGGTTGTCTTCCGGTTAATTCGGTATAATTATAAATCAAATCTTCCCACGTATTTCCCACAATCACTTGATAGGTTTTACGACCGGAAATGGTTTCGTATTCTAAGACATTTTCTTTTTTACTATCCAAATCCAAATAACCAATGGGAGCATTGTCAAAATGAACCATATATTTTTGGGATGAAATCACAATTGGAAGGGTGAAATTCATCAATTCTGAACGGGTTTCGTAACCGTAATCGGCTCGGTTGTAAAGTGCCAATCGATTGCCGCGACGGTTCATGCCCAATACTCTTGCTCCACCACCGTATAATTTTTCGGTAGCGTTGAGGTTGAATTGAATCACTTCGGTAGAATCATAAACGATATTTCCTTTCACTTTTTCAAGCGGTTCGTGTTTGCGTTTAAAGTAGCCTAATTTTTCGGAAAGAATAGGCTTGTTTTGATGAAAATAGGTAATTTGAAATGGCGATTTTGTGATTTTTATACTCAATTCATTCGTTTTCATTTCAATAAAATCGGCATTTTCTTGAATTTGAAAAGGATGGTTTTTGGTTTTAAGCACCACGGCATGCGATTGCGAATTGAACTTTTCTCCTTTGGGAACAAAAGAAGTTTCGGCTATTTTAGCATTGTAAAATTGGATAAAATAAGTCCCGTCAGTGGTACTTAATTCCAATTCGTAGCCGTTCCATGAATGTGAAAAATAGTTTCTTTTGGAGTTTTGAGCAAAACCAATAGTAGTAAGGAATAAAAATAAAAAGAGTTTTTTCATTTGTTAATTCATTTTTGTGGTAAAAATAAAAGCTCCTTTTTGATTCAAATTTAATTCGTTATCCCAAATAAAGTCTTCTCCGGTTAGGATGTTTTTGAATTTTTTGCCATTCAAATTCAGTTCTTTATATATTGATAAATCTACTTTTACTGATTCATTTTTGTTTAAAAAGAAGACAACAATTTCATCATTCAACATTCTAAACAAAGTATAAACTCCGTTATTTGGAGCAAAATGCATGGTTTTGCCTTCGTGAATGGCTTTACTGTTTTTGCGGTAATTCAATATTTTAGTTAAAAAATTTTGTACCTCTTTTTGTTCAGCTGTGAGACCTTCGCCAGTGAAAGCATTTACTTTATCGCCTTTCCATCCGCCGGGGAAATCGGTTCGAATTAAGCCGTGATCACCAGGTTTGGCGGTATTTTGCATCAAAATTTCTGTTCCGTAATACAACTGCGGAATTCTTGGTAAAACCAAATAGGTTGACAAAGCCATTTTTGTGTTTTCAACATTTTCTTCCATTTGGGTAAAAATGCGATCCATGTCGTGATTGTCCGGAAAAATCATAATGTCTTTGGGTGAAGCATAATGAAAATCGTTGGCTAATCCATCGTAAAGTTTTGCCAAACCTTTGTCCCAACTTTCTGTTTCTTTGATGGCTTGCGGAATGAGTGTTTGCATGGCAAAATCCATCGTAGAACGCAAGTTGGATTGGTAGCCGTCTTTGTTTTGAGCTCCTTGTTGCCAATAACCAATCAGTAGCGGATTGGGACTCCATTCTTCACCCACAATATTGAAATTGGGATATTCATTCATAATTTCACCTGCCCAGTTGCTCATAAACGCTTTATCCGGATAAGGATAAGTATCTTGGCGAATCCCACCTAATTGAAGGGTTTCAATCCACCAAATACTGTTTTGAATAATGTATCTGGCTAAATAGGGATTGCGTTGATTTAAATCGGGCATGGTAGGAACAAACCAACCGTTTGCCATTTCTTTTTTGTCTTTTTCAGAGGCATATACATCTTGGTTGCTGGTTCTGCGGTGATTGGAAGTAACGTATTTTTTTTCTTTTTCAAATAATTCTTGGTAATTCACCCAATCGGAAAAGGGTAAATCTTTCATCCAC
>JANJWE010000188.1 GCA_024709705.1 Flavobacterium sp.
TGAAAACAAAACCGTTTCCGGTGGAAGTGTGACGGCAAACGGCGTTAAAAAGAATATTCGTGTAATTGGTGAAATCAAAAAACCATCCGACTTAGAAAATATCATCGTTAAACATCAAAACGGAAATGTGTATTTACGCGATATTGCCACTATTACTTTCAAAGAAAAAGAACGAACAACTTATGCCCGCGATTACGGAAAACCGGTTGTGATGCTCGACATCAAAAAACGAAGTGGTAAAAACATGGTTGAAGCCGTAGATGGGGTTAAACAAATTATTGAAAAAGCTCAAGAAACCTATTTGCCGGAAGGGCTCACCATTTCCTTTGCCAATGACCAATCTACCCGAACGATTGCACAAGTAGACGATTTGGTTAACAACATCATTTTTGGAGTTGTTTTGGTAATTGGTGTTTTGATGTTTTTTTTAGGATTCAGAAATGCTGTCTTTGTGGGATTCGCCATTCCGCTTTCCATGTTTATGTCGTATATGATTTTGGCTTCTTTTGGAATTACCTTGAATACAATGGTGCTTTTTGCACTGGTAATGGGACTCGGGATGCTTGTGGATAACGGAATTGTGGTGGTAGAAAACGTTTATACCTTAATGAGTGAAGGAAAATCTCGAAAACAAGCGGCAATTGAGGGAATTGGCGAAATTGCTTGGCCCATTATTGCCTCCACCGCAACAACGCTTGCGGCCTTTTTCCCGTTAGGTTTATGGCCCGGAACCATGGGTAAATTTATGATTTACTTCCCTATGACACTCTCGGTCGTACTGTTCTCATCCTTATTTGTGGCATTAATTATCAATGCGATGTTGACTTCCGATTTTATGAAACTAAAAGAAGAGGAAATGACCAAAAAAGCACTCATTAAACTAAGTGGTTTTATTGGAGGAATAGGGTTAGTAGTACTGATTTTAGGATTTGTTACAAAATCAGGAGGCTTGAGAGGTTTAGGAAATTTGATGCTGTTCTTTGCCATCATGCTTTGGATTTATAAATACTATTTGGTTAGAGCACAAGATTTCTTCCAACGGATCATTTTGGTATGGATGGAAAACAAATACCGCAACTTTTTGCAGTTTGCTTTGGGCGGAAAGAAACCTTTAGTCTTTTTCTTTGGAACTTTTGCATTATTGATTTTATCTTTTGTAGCAGTTGGAATTGCCAAACCCAATGTGCTTTTCTTCCCGGAAAACCAACCCAATCAAATCATGGTGTATATCGAATTTCCGGAGGGGACCGATATCAAAAAAACCAATGAATTTGTCAAAAAAATTGAAGAAAAGGTATATGCCATTGCTAATAAATATGTGGAAGACGGTGAAAACTACATGGTAGAAAGTGCCATTGGTCAAGTAGGTAATGGTTCCGGGAACCCACAAACAGATGGTGGTTCTCAAAACGATATGCCACACCGGGGTAAAGTAACCTTAACCATGCGTGAATTCAAATACCGTAAAGGCAAAAACAGTTTAGAGGTGATGGAAGAAATCCGTTCTTCTGTTCAAGGGTATGCCGGAGTTTCGGTCATTGTAGAAAAAGAACAAAACGGGCCGCCGGCGGGTTATCCGGTAAATATTGAAATTTCAGGAGAAGATTACAACGCCATGTTGTTGGAAGCTCAAAAAATGAAAGATTATATTGATTCCAAAAACATTGCCGGAATTGAAGAACTCAAAATTGATGTTAACAAAGCCAAACCGGGTGAAGATGTTAAAGTTGACTTAGATAAAGCAGGACAATTAGGAATTACTTCCGGACAGGTGGGTCAGACGTTAAGAAGAGCCATTTTTGGTGAAAAAATATCAACGTATAAGGACGGAAAAGACGATTTTGAAATCAATGTGCGTTTACCGGAAGCACAACGTAACGACAACAATTTGATATATAATCAACCCATTACGTTTAGAGATCAAGCCACCGGAAAACTGGTTCAAGTACCTATTTCTGCCATTACCAGCAGTGATAATTCTACTACGTTCAATACTATCAAACGTAAAAATCTAAAACGGGTGATTACGGTTTATTCTAATGTGGTAACCGGTTATAATGGAAATGAAATTGTAGAAAAAATCAAAAAAGAACTGGAAGATTATAAAATTAATGACGAAATTCAATTCTCATTTACCGGAGAACAAGAAGAACAATCCAAAAACATGGGATTCTTAGTGAATGCACTTTTAATTGCATTGGGCGGAATTATTTTAATCTTAGTGGCTCAATTTAACTCGGTTTCTAAACCAATCATTATCATGGTTTCGGTATTGTTGAGTTTTGGTGGCGTTTTCTTTGGAATGGCCTTTTTTGGAGATGATTTTGTCATCATCATGACCATGATGGGAATTATATCTCTTGCAGGAATTGTGGTGAATAATGCCATTGTATTAATTGATTATACCCAATTATTGATTGACCGTAAATTACACGAAAAAGGATTAGATGAAAACGGTTTATTATCCAAACAAGAATATTTAGAAGTAATTGTAGAAGGCGGTCGCTCTCGTTTGAGACCGGTTTTATTAACGGCAATTACCACCGTATTAGGTTTAATTCCGTTAGCAATTGGTTTGAATATTGACTTTTTTGGATTATTTATCAACTATAATCCCAATATTTATATGGGAGGTGACAACGTAATCTTTTGGGGACCATTGGCTAAAACGGTTATCTATGGATTAATCTTTGCCACTTTCCTTACTTTGGTAATCGTACCGGTGATGTTCTTTTTATTACACAAAGGAAAAATCAAAGTCAAAAAGAAAAAGAAGAAAAAACTACCTGTAAGTCCACAAACAAATTAATCCTAAAAACCACGTGAAAGCGTGGTTTTTTTTATATTGCACTCAAAAACCATGAAAATTCGCAACTTTATATTTTTAACTCTTTGTTTTTTGGCTATCGGATGTCAAAAAGATGCTGCATTTCAGGAGGTAAAAATCAACAATCAATATGTTTTAAGCTTACCCAAATCTCTTACTCAAGTAGATTACCTCCATGAAGATGCTTCTCTGCAATATCAAAATTTATTTACCGAATTTTATACGATTGTAATTGATGAGCCTTCCAAAGAATTTGACAAGATGATAGCCGATGATTACAGTTTGGCCGAATATTATACTCCAAATTTATTGGGATATGCCAATCTCTTGAAAGATAATTTAGATGCCGGAATTGAAAATGCTACGTTTTCAGAATTTAAAAAAACAACTCTAAACGGAAGTGAAGCTCTACTTCTCAATGTAGAAGGTACCGTAGAGGGCTCGGCAATTTATTATCAATTTGCTTTTATCAAAGGACGCAGTACCTATTATCAAATTGTGAATTGGACCGAATTAAAGCGAAAAGAAAACCATGCCTCTGATATGGAAAAAATTATAGCCTCTTTCAGAGAATTGCATAAAAAAAAGAAAAATAACTAAAAAAGGCGGTCTAGTTAGACCGCCTTTTTTTATTTTTTACTGTGTATTACTTGTTTTGTACTACAGCTTCTTGAGACCATTTTCTAACACTTGCAATTTTATTTGCAGAATAATCAACTTCTGTTAAATCAGAACCGGTCCAGAAAAACCATTTCCCAACACGAACACCATTATCATATTGCCCTAAAGAAACTTTTTTACCGTTTTCATCATAAGATACCCACTGCCCGTGAACTTTTCCATCTTTATAAAACCCCTCTTGTTGCACTTGCCCATTTTCATGGTAAAAAGTAGACTTCACCATTTGGTCAACCACCTCATGTTTTACATTGTTTTCTTGAGCAAAAATCACTCCCGAAACTACTAGCATTGCTGCAATACATAACTTTTTCATAATCTCTAATTTTAAGTAGGTTAACAATTACATTACAAATATATGCAATAATTTACATTAAAAACATAATTTGGTAACAATTTGGTAACATTACATGAAAACTTAACATTGGAGAATCTGCATCAAACAAAAAAACAATGCTAATGCATTGTTTTTAAATCACTTATGCATGTAAAATCATTTCAACAAGGCATCCAGTTTTTTTCTTAAATCGGGATTTGAAGGTCTAGACGCATCAGCTTCCAGCACATTCCCGGCGGGATCAATCAATATAAATCTTGGAATACCTTGAATTCCATAATCTTTTACAAATTGGGAATTCCAATCCATATCGGCAAACAATTGTACTCCGCCTAATTCTTTTTGGTTTACCATATTTTTCCATTTCTCATAATCTTTTTTAGCATCAATAGAAATGCTGATAAACACAATATTCTTATTATGATAATCTGCTTCAACTTTTTTCAAATGCGGTATTTCAGCCAAACATGGGCCACACCAAGTTGCCCAAACATCAATATACACGTATTTCCCTTTAAAATCTGACAACGAACTCATTCCGCCTTTATGGTTTTCATAGGTAAATGTTGGCGAAGGCTTTCCAACCATTTTTTTGGCAAACATTGCACTTGCACGCATTTGTTTGATCATACCATATTCTTGATTGGCTCTTTTGGTCATAACCGTTCTAAAGTTCTCATCCAATTGAGCATCACTGAAAAGTTTTGCATCGCTGGCTTTTTTGGCTTCAAATGCTTTCTCAAAAGCAGCTTCGTCATCAACCGTAAAATGTTGTATTTCAAACTGTTCATCGTCTAATGCTTTTTTTGCTAAAACATTATTTTCTAAGGAACCGTTACCTTGGTATGAAATCGTCTCATCAAACTCTTTGGCATTTAAAGTCATTACTAAATCAAAACCGTTTTTCAAATACAATTGGGTGTATTCACTGCCATCAAAAAACTGATAAAACCCCGTGTTTACCTCAAAAGTGTCTGTATAAAGCCCCTTTTGATTTACGGCAATTTTTTTTATAAACTTCTGAGCTCCACGAATCGTAATTGTATCACCTACTCTATTGTCAATTTTTGCCGTAAAAGTCATTTGTGCAAAAGTACCCAACGACATAAAAATTACGGAAAGGAAAATTCCATTGAATATTAACTTGTTTTTCATCTTGTATTATTTAAGTACATCAAATATACTTGTTTTTTTCAAATTTCTGATTACGACTTCTTCTTAAAGATGTTTTGTTTTGTGGTACATCTTTAATTGGTATAAAAAAACTTCACCCCTACACTATCCCTTTAGTATCCCTAAAGTATCCCTGAATTATCCCTAAACTATACCCTTCCTAAAATAGCTATACAGATGCATAAATAAATTCTGTGGAAGTTATACAATTCTAATTTAATCCTATGCCTACTGTAGGGTTGGCTGTTATCTATTGGCCATTGGTTGTTGACTGATAATAGCGATTGTTTTACCTCATTTTCTGTTTACTCTTTACCTTTTACCTCAAAAAATAAAATTTCTTGAAACAAAATACTACTTTTGCAACTCAAAAAAATTCGAATCAAAATGTATAGAAGTCATACTTGTGGGGAATTAAACCGTTCGCATATCAATACCGAAGTAACCTTAGCCGGATGGGTGCAAAAATCACGTGATAAAGGATTTATGAATTGGGTAGATTTACGCGATCGTTACGGCATTACACAATTGATTTTTGATGAAAGTCGTACAGAAAAATCGGTTTTTGAAGCTTCTAAAACCTTGGGTCGCGAATACGTGATTCAAGTAAAAGGATTGGTTATTGAACGTGAGGCCAAAAACAAAAACATTCCCACCGGAGACATTGAAATTTTGGTTTCAGAATTGACGATTTTGAATGCCGCTCAACTCCCACCATTCACTATAGAAGACGAAACCGATGGCGGTGAAGACATTCGCATGAAATACCGTTACTTGGATATTCGAAGAAATCCCGTAAAAAACTCATTAATATTCCGTCACAAAGTTTCGATGGAAGTGCGTAATTATTTGTCTAAACAAGGTTTTTGCGAAATCGAAACGCCTTATTTGATTAAATCTACTCCCGAAGGAGCTCGTGATTTTGTTGTGCCAAGTAGAATGAACGAAGGTCAATTTTACGCGTTACCGCAATCTCCACAAACCTTCAAACAATTGTTGATGGTGGGCGGAATGGATAAATATTTCCAAATTGTAAAATGTTTCAGAGACGAGGATTTGCGTGCCGACCGTCAACCGGAATTCACCCAAATCGATTGCGAAATGGCGTTTGTGGAACAAGAAGACATTTTGAATGTATTTGAAGGCCTAACCCGTCATTTATTAAAAGAAATCAAAGGCGTTGAAGTAGATAAATTCCCCAGAATTACCTACGATTACGCCATGAAAACCTACGGAAACGACAAACCGGACATTCGTTTTGACATGAAATTCGGAGAGTTGAATGCTGTAGCTCAACACAAAGATTTTCCGGTATTTAATGCCGCCGAATTGGTAGTTGGAATTGCCGTTCCCGGCTGTGCTTCCTATTCCCGTAAAGAAATTGATGCCTTAATAGATTGGATCAAACGTCCGCAAATTGGAGCTACCGGTATGGTATATGTGAAATACGAATCAGACGGCAGTCTCAAATCCTCTGTAGATAAATTTTATGACGAAGCCGATTTAAAAAAATGGGCCGAAATCACGAATGCCAAACCGGGCGATTTAATCTTAATTCTTTCCGGAAAAGCCGATAAAACCCGTTCGCAATTATCGGCACTTCGTATGGAACTCGCTACGCGTTTAGGTTTGCGAAAACCGGACGAATTTGCACCTCTTTGGGTTGTCGATTTTCCATTATTAGAATGGGACGAAGATTCACAACGCTACCACGCAATGCACCATCCTTTTACATCACCCAAACCGGAAGACATGCAACTCATCGAAACGGAACCCGGAAAAGTGCGTGCCAATGCCTACGATATGGTATTAAACGGAAACGAAATCGGCGGTGGTTCCATTCGTATTCACGATCGTGATTTACAAAGCCGCATGTTCTCGTTATTGGGATTCACTCCGGAACAAGCCGAAAACCAATTTGGATTCCTGATGAATGCCTTTCAATTTGGAGCTCCTCCACACGGAGGTTTAGCTTTTGGGTTAGACCGTTTGGTGGCTATTTTAGGAGGACAAGAAACCATTCGTGACTTTATTGCATTCCCAAAAAACAATAGCGGTCGCGATGTGATGATTGATGCTCCATCTGTTATTGATGAGGCACAATTGAATGAATTACATATCAAATTAGACATAAAATAATTCCATGAAAATTATTCTTCGCCTACTCTTTTTCGCCGCACTAGCCTTTGTAGCCTATGGTTATTATGAAAAAAACACTATCGGAACAGCAGGTGATAAATGGGTTGGAATTGGTGTACTCCTCATTGCATTGGTATGGATGCCTCTTTTTTTGTGGCATCGCTATAAAAACAAGAAATTAACCGACTTCGTTTTAAAAAACAGCAACAAAACAACCGAAAATACTGAAAATCAATAATTTTCACAAAAAAGTAACCTTGTTTTAACATTTGTAATCATTTAAAGATTACCTTTGGCAATTATTAATTATTTTTTGATTACACAATGCGTACAGGTAAAGTAAAATTTTTCAATGAGTCTAAAGGTTACGGATTCATCACAGATGAAGAAACCGGTAAAGACATCTTCGTTCACGCGACTGGAATTAAAGCTGAAGAGCTTAAAGAAGGAGACCGAGTTTCTTACGAAGAAGAAGAAGGAAGAAAAGGTAAAGTAGCAGCTCAAGTAGCTGTGATCGAATAATAGATATTATTTAGATTACCGAATGAATGGTTAACGTCTCGAGCAATCGGGACGTTTTTTTTACCCAAAACACCCCTTTAAAAAGAGCAAAAATTGCAAAAGGTTTTGGGCGTGCCCACAAGGGTCGTGCTTTCGCCACTCGCTTTTTTGTTCCATCCCGGCGGGCTGTAACAAAAAGAGCTCAAACAAAGGCTCAATCACTCACGCAAGGCGTGCTCCAACAGAAAATTGTGCTAACTTTGTAATACATTCACAAAACCAACTGAATTCTACTTGCAATGAACCTTCAATTTAGAAAAGCTACTCCTTCTGAAGTTCCGGAAATTTGGAACATTTTGCAACACGCCATCCTCCGCAGAAAAGCCGACGGCAGTAACCAATGGCAAGATGGGTATCCCAACCCGGAAATTGTGCAACAAGACATCGAAAAAGGAATTGGTTATGTGTTAACCGATAGCGAAACCATTGTGGGTTATACTGCAGTTCTAATCAACGACGAACCCGAATACGACAATTTGCAAGGCCAATGGATAACCAATGGTGATTTTGTGGTGTTCCATCGCGTAGCCATTGCCGAGGGCTACACCGGCCAGAATTTATCTAAAAAAATCATCGAATTTATTGAAGCCTTTGCTTTGGCAAACCACATCCACAGTCTCAAAGCCGACACCAACCACGACAATTTTGCCATGATGAAAATTTTCGAAAAATCAGGATTTGTATTTTGTGGCATTGTGCATTTCAGAGGAAGTCCGAGACGAGCCTATGAGAAGGTGTTGTGAGTTGTCGGTTGTCGGTTGTCGGTTGTCGGTTGTCGGTTGTCGGTTGGTGGTTGTGACTGCGACTGAAAACTCCTTACTCCTTACTCCTTACTCCTTACTCCGATTTCTTATCAACATTAACATTCGTTCGTTTCCAAAAAAAAGAACAATCTACTACCTTTATACCATGTATGCATTAGTGGATTGTAATAACTTTTATGTTTCCTGCGAACGGGTATTTCAACCGCAACTCAACGGAAAACCGGTGGTCGTGTTATCCAACAACGACGGCTGTATTATTTCCCGTAGTGATGAGGCCAAAGCCTTGGGCATTGCCATGGGAGCTCCCGAGTTTCAAATGCGACAGGTTTTAAAACAACACCACGTTACGGTTTTTTCGTCCAATTATGCATTGTATGGCGATATGAGTAGTCGGGTTATGTCGGTTTTGGGACACTTCACCCCCCACATTGAAGTGTACAGCATTGATGAAGCTTTTCTCAATTTTGAGGGCATGACCATCCCCAATTACCAGCAATACGGTTTAGAAATGAAAAGGCGAACCTTGCAATGGTTGAGTATTCCCGTTTCTGTGGGTTTTGCCCCTACTAAAGCCTTAGCCAAAGTCGCCAACAAAATTGCCCGAAAATTTCCGAAAGAAACCTTAGGCAGTTATGTCATGGATACCGAAGAAAAACGCATCAAAGGTTTAAAATGGACCAAAATTGAAGATGTTTGGGGTATCGGTTTTCGGTTGACCAAAAAAATGAAAGCTCAAAACATTCATACTGCCTATGACTTTACGTTGCCACACAACGAGGCTTTTATCAAAAAAGAAATGGGCGTGGTGGGCAACCGCTTGCGTTTGGAATTACTAGGCCAATCTGTTTTAGAATTAGAAGAACCCAAAGACAAGAAAAACATTGCCGTAACCCGCAGTTTTGACGGCACTATTTCTACATTTGATGAAATGAAAGAACGCGTTTCAACCTTTGCTACCGTTTGTGCGGAGAAACTTCGCAAGCAACAATCGTGCTGTTACGGCGTGATTTTATACCTCAGAAAAGACAAACACAAAGTAGAACGCGAACGGTATAATTTTTACCGTATGGAAACCTTGCCGTATGCCAGTAATTCCTCCATCACGATCAGTAATTTAGCGGTAAAAATGTTGAAAGAGTTGTTTGAAGAAGGTGAAATTTACAAAAAAGCAGGCATTATTGTCACGCAAATCATTCCGCAAGACCAAAAGCAATTTCACTTGTTTGAAGAAGAAAATCCAAAACATCAAAAGATTATGGAAGTCATGGATGCCATTCATAAAAAAACAGGCGAACGCAAAATACGGTTAGGCAATCAAGACTTGCAACGCACTTGGAAAATGCGACAAAATTTACTTTCCCCAAAATATACGACGGATATTCGAGATGTGTTTAGGGTGAAAGTTGGTTAATGTGTCCATTCGGCAATGTGTCAATTTGAAAATTAAAATATGACGAAAACGAAACTTACCTTTTTTATCCCGGATTTAGAAAATCCCATCGAACTTCCGTTTATTAAGGCGGGGATTAAGGCCGGATTTCCCTCACCGGCGGCAGATTTTGATGAAAGTAAAATCAGTTTGGATGCCGTATTGGTGAAAAACCGGGACACCACCTTTTATGCCAAAGCTTCGGGTACCTCAATGATTGGAGCCGGTATTGACGATGGCGATATTATGGTTATCGATCGCAGTTTGGAACCCAAAAACAATAAAATTGCTATTTGTTTATTGGATGGTGAATTTACCGTAAAACGCATCAAAGTAACCCAAGAAGCCGTTTTATTAATGCCCGAAAACAAACTGTTTGACCCCATCAAAATCACGGAAGAAAACCAACTGATTATTTGGGGAATCGTGACGTATGTGATTAAGAAAGTGTATTAAAGGCTTTTAAAAATTACTGCGTAACTTTCTCTTTCTTTACTATTTTCTTAAAAATATTCACTACAAAAACACAAGCTAACCCCACGATTAAGCCCACTAAAAATTCCAACAACATAGTTGGCATGAACTCGACTGCGTGATGTAAAGCAGGAAACTGATGCGAAAATATTCCTCCGGAAACCAATAATAGAGCCAATGTTCCCACCACCGCTAAAATTTGAATGACGCGGGGTAATGCTTTTACCAAAAGTGTTCCCAATTTTTGAAGAACATTGTTTTTTCCGGCACTTAACTGAATCAATTTGTACCCGGCTTCATCCATACG
>JANJWE010000203.1 GCA_024709705.1 Flavobacterium sp.
GGGATTTTCGGTAAAAAACTCATCGGCTTTGATAAATTCATAAAACATACCGGCATTCAACAACAGCAACATCCCTTTTTCGTTGGGCTTGTCTTGATAGGCAAAAAAACCTTCGGAAGCTGGAAACAATTCTACCGAATCAACTTTACGACCGATTAAATTTTCAAATTTGGCTCTGTAGGGTTCAAAATTTACACCGCCATATACATACAAACTGAAATTTTGGAACAACTCACCTACTTTCTTTCCTGATTTTTCCTGAAGTTTTTCAAAATACATTTGCACCCATGCCGGAATTCCGGAAATTACCGTCATATCTTCATTCATGGTTTCTTCAACTATCGCATTCACTTTGGTTTCCCAATCGTCTATGCAGTTGGTTTCCCAAGAAGGCATTCGGTTTTTAAGTAAATATTTCGGTACATAATGGGCTACTATACCCGAGAGTCGGCCCAATTTGATGCCGTTTTTTTCTTCTAAAATGGGGCTTCCTTGCAAGAATATCATTTTTCCTTTTACAAAATCGGCGTTACCGGTTTCATAAATATAGCTTAACAAGGCGTTTCTTGCCGCTTGAATGTGAAACGGAATGGATTCTTTTGTAAGCGGAATGTATTTGGCACCCGAAGTTGTTCCGGAAGTTTTAGCAAAATAAATCGGTTTGCCTTTCCATAAAATATCGGATTTGCCTTCTACAACCAAATCTACATAAGGCCGTAAGGCTTCATAATCGCGAACCGGAACCTTTGCTGCAAAATCCTGAAACGTTTTGATTTGATCAAAATGATGGTCTTTTCCAAATTGAGTTTTTGAAGCTTCTTTTATTAATTTTTGAAAAACTTTTTGTTGGGTTTCTACCGGTTTTGATGCCCATTTTTGAGTTTCTTTGTTTACTTTTTGGGCTAAAAGTTTGGCGGCTAAAGCTTTTATTCGCATACTATTTTATTCAAAATCTATAAATTGGGTAGGATCTATGGTAAAACCATCTTTCCAAAGTTCAAAATGCAAATGCACTCCGGTAGATTCTTTTCCGGTAGTCCCGGCCAAAGCAATTACTTCTCCCGTTCGTACAACATCTCCTTGTGCTTTGGTTAAACTGGCTGCATGTTTATAAACCGACAAAATTCCTTCCCGGTGTTTTATAATTATTACATTTCCGGTGTTAGGTGTCCAGTCGGCAAACACCACTGTTCCATTAGCAACCGATTTTATAGGAGTGTCTTTGGCTACGGCTATATCAACTGCAAAGTGTTTGTTCTTTACGTTGTAAGCCTCTGTTATACTTCCTTTGACAGGCGGAAATAAGACTAAACTTATTTTAGCTTGAGCTTTTTCAAAAAGATTGTACTTGTCTTCCAGAGCTACTTGTTCTCTTAATTTTTTTTCTTCCTCTGATGGATTCAATTTGAATTTAGAAGGATCCGGAACTTCTTTTGCTAAAATAGAATCCTTATTGAAACTAGCATATTCTAAATCTCCGGTTAGAATTTTTTTTATCGACTCTATGTACAATTCGTTTTTTTTAACTTCCAAAGCCAACGAATCGGATTTTACAGCCAGAATGGTAGCATCTTTTTTGAGTTTGTTGGAGGCATAACCCGGAATAAATTCGCGTAAAGGTGTAAAAGCAATAATGTAGGTAGTAATTGAAATAAGAAGAATAGCCGAAACAGTAACTACCACAAAAACATTCATCAAATTCAGTTTTAAGGAAAAAATCTCCTCAAAAGTATCTTCGTTCAAAACTACCAATCGGTTTTTGGTAAACAATTTTTTTTTGAGTCGTTGCCTTTTCAGACGTTTTTCTGACATATTGTTAAAATTTATACACAAATATAGGAATTAAAGCTTCTTTAAATTGCGTGAGTTTTCTTGTTTTACACAAAGATATGGCTCTTTAACGTAGTTTTTAGTTAAGAATTGTTTAGAATCTGAACAAGTACATTAAATAATTTTTACCTTTGTACCTCAATTAAAGTATAAAACATGAATGCATTAGCTATATTTTTGGGAATTCCGGGACCAATGCAAATCGTATTGGTAATTGTTGTTTTGCTTTTGTTTTTTGGAGGTAAAAAAATTCCGGAATTAATGAAAGGTTTAGGAAGCGGAATCAAAGAATTTAAAAACGCGGCAAAAGAAGACCAGCCAGCCCCTAAAAAAGAAGACGAAACGAAAGAATAATTTTTTTTTCTTTTTCAAAAAATCCAAACACAAATTCAATTATTCGTGTTTGGATTTTTTTTATAATACCATCGTCAACTGAATTCGCTTTCGCACTTCATCCACTTCAACTACTTTTACTTGCACGTGTTGATGCAATTTCACTACTTCATTCACATCTGAAACAAATCCGGCTTTGAGTTGTGAAATGTGAACCAAACCGCTTTCTTTTAATCCGATATCCACAAAACAGCCAAAAGCGGTGATGTTGTTTACAATTCCGGGTAAAATCATGCCGGTTCGCAAATCGGACATTTTTTTGACATTCGGGTCAAATTCAAAAACTTTAGCGGCTTTTCTGGGGTCAAGTCCGGGTTTTTCGAGTTCTTTTAAAATGTCTTTGATACCCAAAATTCCAATGGTTTCATTGGTATAATTTTCGGGTTTTATCAACCCAATTTTTTCTTTATTTCC
>JANJWE010000026.1 GCA_024709705.1 Flavobacterium sp.
GATTAAAATAATCCGTTTATTTCGGCATCAATTCTATTGATAATCATTCCTAAATCTTCCGGGTTATCTACAAAGTTGATATTATCTACATCAATAATCAACAATTTTCCCTTGTCGTAACTTTGAATCCAAGCTTCGTAACGTTCATTTAATCGACTTAAATAGTCAATGGAGATTGTGTTTTCATAATCACGCCCTCTTTTGTGAATCTGACTCACTAAATTGGGGATAGAACTTCTTAAATAAATCAACAAATCCGGTGCCTGAACCATGCTTTCCATCAATTCAAACAACGATTTGTAATTATTAAAATCACGATTGGTCATTAAGCCCATGGCGTGCAGGTTGGGAGCAAATATATGCGAATCTTCATAAATGGTTCTGTCCTGAATAATTTTCTTTCCGCTTTCGCGAATTTGAAGAATTTGTCTGAATCGGCTATTCAAAAAGTAAATCTGAAGATTAAATGACCATCGTTCCATTTGGTGATAAAAATCATCCAAATAAGGATTATCCACAACATCTTCAAAATGAGGCTCCCATTTAAAATGTTTGGCTAATAGTCTAGTTAAGGTTGTTTTTCCGGCTCCAATATTGCCTGCTACTGCTATGTGCATTACGGTAAATTAATTTGATATTTACTTATTTCGTTCTCGGTAAAAATAAACAAAAATTGGTCTCTTATTTTAAATTTCACAAAGCTTTTTTCTGCAATATCTATTTCTACATTATTTTTTGAGCTTAAAGAGTAGAAATAGAGACGGTTATTAAAAGAGTACAAGATTTTATCGGTATCTAAAATTTGAATTTGAGAAAATTCTGGAACTTCACCCAAATCTGTGATTTTTCCAAATAAATCACAATAATACAAACGGTTGTCGGTATTAATCCAATAAAAATAATTGTAATTGGATTCATAATGTCTGATGTTTTTTTGAAAAGGTTGAGAAAAATAGATCGGCACACCTCTTTTTAAATCCATCAATCCCAATTGCATCGATAATACATTAAAAACCCACAATCGATTTTGAGAGGCTAAACCTGTAGCAGTAACCAAAGTTGAGGCGTTATTTTTTGAAAAAGAAATGACTTGAGTTTCATTTAATTGATTATCCAAAGTGACTACTGTATTAAAACCTTCAAAAAAAAGTACAATTTTGAGAGGGTTTTGAATATCTGCAAAAGTTATTTTTCCTAAGGCAACATTCTTATATTGATAAACTTCTTTTCCTTTTTGCTTAATGAAAACATTATTTTTTTGATAATAGTGGTAACTAAAAGCATCCGTATCAAAATACATTGTCGCATCCAAAGGTTCTCTTTGCATTAGAATTCCGGAAATAGTAGGAGGTTGAGCCAAGCCACTCAGACATAGAAATAAAACAAAACCGAAAATGTGTTTTTTCATAGAGGCTAATTTACAATTAAACCTTTAGATTGTAAAGAAGTCTTAAAAGAAATGATTTTTTAACAAAAGATTGGTAACAAATCATCAATATTCGTGTCATATTTGTTTTGTAATACTTAATTCCGTTTCTATGAAAACTTTACTTTTTACCCTTTTTACTTTGTTGAGTTTGGTTATGAACTCTTTTGCCCAAGATTTTCAAGGTATGGCTATTTATGAATCTAAAACCAGTACCGCTGATTTTCAATCTAACTTTGCCGGGAATAGAGAAATAACTCCGGAAATGCAAAAAATGATTGAAGAGCGAATGAAACGCATGTTTGAGAAAAAATTCATTTTAACTTTTGACAGAAATAGCTCTATATACAAAGAAGAAGAAAAGTTAGAAACTCCCGGACAAGGCGGTGGCGGAATGCGAATGATGGGTTCAATGATGGGCGGAGGCGGAACCCATTACAAAAACGTTAAAGAAAAATATTATGCTGTAGATAAGGAGTTTTTTGGAAAAGAATTTTTAGTAAAAGATTCACTCCCGGTTTTAGAATGGAAATTGGGAAGTGAAACGAAGCAGATTGGTAATTATTTGTGTTTTAAAGCAACAGCTGTTAGACCTGTGAGTCAGTCTGATTTTAGAAATTTCAGAAGAAGAGCAGAGGATAAGAAAGACGAGAAAACTGAGGCAGAAAAGAAAAAAGATGAGACCAAAACCACCAATTTTATGGATGGTTGGGAAATGCCCAAAGAGATTGAAATAACAGCTTGGTATACCCCAGACATTCCGATAAATCAAGGTCCCGAAAATTATTGGGGTTTACCCGGATTGATATTGGAAGTTTCTGACGGTAAAACCGTTATTTTGTGCTCTAAATTGGTTTTAAATACAAAAGAGAAAAAAGAAATTAAAGCACCCAAAAACGGTAAAGTTGTTACTCAGCAAGAATACGATAAAATTGTGATGGAGAAAACCAAAGAAATGCGAGAAATGAACCAAGGACAAGGAGGAAGAGGATTTAGAATCGGAGGTTAATTTTCAAAACAACAAAACAATTTAGAATGTCAAAATATTATTTTTTTTTACTGCTTTTCATCTCATTTAGTGCTCAATCTCAAAACATTAGATTTGAAGGAACAGTTCAAGATACATTGAAAAAACCTTTGGAAATGGCCAATGTAATGGCGATTAATCAAGAAACAAAAGCTTTGGACGGATATGGAATAACCAACGATAAAGGAAAATTTCAACTAAACCTAAAAACCAATTCGACCTACAAAATAAAAATCAGTTACATAGGCTTTCAGTCATTAGAGCTCGATATTCAAACCAAAGAGGAGAACATACAACGAACTGTTGTTTTAAAAGAAGGCGGAATTCAACTCGAAGGTGTAGAAATTGTTCAGGAAATGCCTGTTTCAATTAAAGGGGATACCCTAATTTACAATGCCGATTCTTTTAAAACGGGAACCGAACAGAAACTCGAAGATATTTTAAAAAAACTCCCTGGTGTTGAGGTGAATGCTGATGGCGAAATTGAAGTCGAGGGAAGAAAAGTTACCCAGCTTTTGGTAGAAGGGAAAAAGTTTTTTGAAGGCGATACTAAGTTAGGTTCAAAAAATATTCCCTCGGATGCTGTAGATAAAGTTCAAGTTCTTAGAAACTTCAATGAAGTGAGCCAAATGAGAGGTTTAGAGAACAATGAAGAAAATATTGCATTAAACATCAAACTCAAAAAAGGGAAGAATAAATTTTGGTTTGGTGATATTACCGCCGGAGTTGGTCCGGATGAACGCTATTTGATTAATCCTAAGATCTTTTATTACAGTCCCAAAACCAGTATTAATGTTCTGTCAAATTTAAATAATATAGGTGATGTTCCCTTTTCTAACAGAGATTTTTTCCGTTTAACAGGTGGAGCTCGAAACACTATAAACAGAAGCGGAACTAATATAGGAATCTCAACCAATGACCTTGGGATATCGACGGCAAGAAATAACAGAGCGGCTTCTTTAGACACTAAATTTGGAGCTTTAAATTTGGCTCAAGAGATCTCAAAAAAGTGGAATGTTAGTGGATTTGGAATCGTGTCTTCCAATAAAACGTTCACCAATACTACCTCCAATTTTGGAATCTTCCAACCCAACTCTACTGAAATTTTAACGGAAGAAACGCGTAATGATGTTTCGGCTCTTCGCAATAATTTGGTTATTGCGAAAATAGGTTCCAAATTTAAGCCAAATTCCAATTTTCAATTGGATTATGACGCTTCTTTAAGGCGTTCTTCTCAAACTGAAGACAACATATTAACCACAGAATCGGTATCTTTTGCCAATGGTGATCCTATTGTTCAAAACAATAACATTATTTCATTCAAACGCCAAGATCCTGTAGTTTTTAACCAGAGTTTAAATGCATTTTGGACCAAAAGTGAAAAGCATACATGGGTTTTAGAGATGCAACATAATTACCAAGATGAAGATCCGTTCTTTAATCCGGATTTGGAGCAAAATACATTTCCTGATTTAGGATTTGTTGGAGGGCAAAATCGATTCAATATCAATCAAGACCGTTTTGTGAAAACCAATAAAGTAGATGCAAAAGTGGATTATTACTTTTCCGCATCTCCACGACAAATATGGAATTTAACTATTGGAAATACCAATTCCTATCAAAGTTACAATTCTTCTATTTTTCAAATTTTGGATAATGGCTCCATTTTTAATCTTCCGGATGACCCGGCAAACGACCGAATATTTAATAATGATGTTCGCTACAGTTTTAATGATGCTTATGTGGGTGTACATTACAAATTTATTTTAGGGAAGTTTACTTTCAATCCCGGAGTTAATTTTCATAAGTTCAATACATTCAACGATCAACAGTTTACCCGAGTACGCGACGATTTTTACAGAATATTACCCGACGTTTTTGCACAGTGGGATATCAAAAAATCAGAGTCTATGACCTATACTTACAGAATGAGTAACTTTTTTAATGACATCAACTCTTTTGTTTCTGGATACACATTTAATAATTTCAATACTTTAAATGCGGGGAATCGATTTTTGGAAAATGCTCTTCAAGAGTCACACAGTCTTAGATACAGAAAGT
>JANJWE010000256.1 GCA_024709705.1 Flavobacterium sp.
GTAGTGGCCTCAATAGAAACTTTGTTGTGTATTGAAGCAGCAGACCGCATGGATCCTTATAAAAGATATACAGACACCAACGTTGAATTGAAAGCTCAAGGAATCGGAAATTTATTGAGCGGTCTCATAGGTGGACTTCCCATGACATCTGTTGTGGTTAGATCATCGGCTAATGCAAATGCAGGTGCACGAACCAAAGCTTCTACTATTATTCATGGATTTCTCCTTTTAATAAGTGTATTAACCATTGCTTCCTTTTTAAATAAAATACCGCTTGCTACGCTTGCTGCAATTTTATTGTTAATAGGATATAGGCTTGCAAAGCCCGCACACTTTATGCATTTTATTGCAAAAGGGAAATACCAATATATACCTTTTATCGCTACCGTACTTGCTGTAGTTTTCCTTGATTTACTCTGGGGTGTTGGTATTGGTATGCTTATTAGTATTTTATTTGTACTCATAGGAAATTATAAAAGAGCTTATTCTTTCAGGAAAGAAGAATATACAGATGGTGATGTTATTCACATCGAATTGGCCCAAGAAGTTTCTTTTTTAAACAAAGCCGCAATAAAATCAACTTTAGGTGCAATACCCGAAAATTCTAGAGTAATTATAAATGCTTCTGATACGGTTTACATTGCTCATGACGTTTTAGATTTGATAAGAGAATTTAAAGAAATTAAATCTGTTGAGTATAATATTACAGTTGACTTGATAGGCTTTAAAAAAGCTTATGATTTAGATAATTCAGGTGAAACCGAAAAGCATGTCTTTTTGGAACATTCTAACAATTAAAAAATATATTAATAATCCTTCAAGACTTTTAACTTGAAAAAACAACAAGAATATGAGTGAGTTTTATAAAAAAATTATTGAGAACAATAAAAAATGGGTTGAGTCCAAATTACAATTAGACCCGGACTTCTTTAAAGATCTTTCCAAAGGTCAAAATCCACCTTTGTTATGGATTGGCTGTTCTGACAGTAGAGTTCCTGCCAATGAAATCATTGGTGCAGCTCCAGGTGAGGTTTTTGTCCATCGTAATATTGCTAATATGGTAGTACATTCCGATATGAACATGCTGAGCGTTTTGGATTATGCGGTAAATGCATTAAAAGTAAAACACATAATTGTTTGTGGACATTATGGTTGTGGGGGAGTAAAAGCGGCTATGGGAAATAGTTCAATAGGTGTAATTGATAATTGGATTAGGCATATTAAAGATGTTTATCGTTTTAATCAAGCCGAATTAGATGCCATTGAAAATGAAGACGATCGTTTCAACAAATTTGTAGAGCTTAATGTGAAAGAACAAGTATACGATTTAGCCAAAACTTCAATTGTGCAATCGGCTTGGAAAGCGGGTCAAGAACTAACTATTCACGGTTGGGTTTATGGTTTAAACTCTGGTTATGTAACCGACTTAGGTGTGAATTTTAGAAATAATGACGAATTAGATGAAGTATATCAACTTAAATTCTAAAAAGAAATACATTTTTAAATGCCCTAATCAGTAGTTAACTTTTTAGGGCATTTTTATTTAAAAACTTTAATCTTCAAGATTTTCATTAAAAGCAGAGGGAAGTATCTGAGGTATAAATTTAATTAATATAGGCAGTAATAAACTTCCTCCTGGAAGAAGAAAAATGGTTAAAGATGGTATGGTTTTACAGATATCCAACAACTGTTTTTTCATTCTCTTTTTTTCACTTTTATCAAGTTCTCTCTGTGTAGAATAGGCCAATAATACCAGAAGTTCTTTACTCTGACTAATTTCTTTTACAAGCCGTTTTTTATTCCGGTTTATTAACTTTACTACCGTTTGTGTGGTTTGATCGTAAAAATGTTTAATCGGATTCGAATAATTAAAGTAGGGAATTGTGGATTTATACTTTTGAATAAAAGTATCCAATGCAGTTAAACTTTCTAAAATTTCAAAGTTTTTTAATTTTAGCTGTATACCTAAATTGAAAAGAAATTCACTCTCGCTTTTATCGAGTTTTCTATCATTCCAAATGGCCATTGCAGCCAAATCAATGACGTACAATTTTTCAAATTCGTGTTCTAATACCGATAAATCAAGTTCATGTAAATCTGAAATTTTTTTTCCATCAAATTTAGTGTAGCGTACAGAGGTTTCAAATAATTTTATCAATAATTCATCATACTGAGACGTTTCAGATTTTGCAGATAAGGCCAATGATACTACGCTCACAATTACTTCCTCAAGTTTTCGGGTATATTGTGTAGAAAGTGATTTGTGAATGCAATAGTGCTGAAAAGCCAAAACATCTATATATAGTAATGCATTGGTAACAATATGTGAGAAGTTTTTACTAATTATATTTTTATTGGTTTGAACTCTATAATCAATAATTTTCTCTATTTGATTTGAAATGGATTCATTGGGAAGTATTTTTTTTAAAAAAGAAAAACCTTGCGGGTGGATATGGTTGTAAAAGTGATGCAATCGCAAACTAAAATCATTTTTATTGGGATAGATTTCATTCAAAGTGTAATTTTCCCATAAAGCATTTAGCAATGCAATTTTTGAGACTTCTTCCGATGTCCAGTTTTTAAAGTCATTTGTATTTAGATTACCAACAGCAATAACGTGTCCGTAAATAAATCCGGTATTTCTTAAATCAGAATAATAACGCTCATTTAGAATTCGAGTAGATTGTGCACTTAACTCTAATTCTGAAATGTATTTATCAAACCAACCAAAGACAGAGGGATTTATCATTCCAATTATTTAAAATAAGAAAAAGTTTCATTGTTTTCTATAGAAAGCAAAGTGTGATATATCAATTGAATGACATGTTCAACATCGTCTTGATGAACCATTTCTACCGTAGTATGCATGTATCGTAAAGGTAATGAAATCAATGCCGATGCTACACCACCATTACTGTAAGCAAATGCATCAGTATCTGTTCCTGTAATACGTGACGATGCTAATCGTTGGAATGGAATTTTTTCATTTTCGGCCGTTTTTAGAATCAATTCTCTGAGATTATTTTGAACCGCAGGGGCATAAGTTATAACCGGACCTTTCCCAATTTGTGTTTCTCCTTCAATTTTTTTGTCAATCATGGGAGTAGTGGTATCATGACATACATCAGTTACTATGGCAACATTAGGTTTTATAGTTTTAGTTATCATTTCAGCTCCTCGCAATCCAACTTCTTCTTGCACCGAATTGGTTATATACAATCCAAAAGGTAGTTTTTTCTTATTTTCATGAAGAAGTCTGGCAACTTCGGCAATCATAAATCCTCCCATTCGATTGTCTATCGCTCTACACACAAATTTATTTTTATTTAAAATCATAAATTCATCTGGATAGGTTATAACACAGCCAACATGAACTCCCAAGGCTTCGACTTCCTCTTTGGTTGAGCAACCTAAATCTATAAACAAATTGTCAATTCTTGCATTTTCTTCTTTACCTCGGTTTCGCGTATGAATTGCAGGCCATCCAAATACTCCCGGAACAATTCCATTTTTAGTATGTATATGTACACGCTTTGAAGGTGCAATCTGATGATCAGAACCGCCATTGCGTATGACATAAAGTAAACCCGAATCGGTAATATAATTTACATACCAGGAAATTTCATCTGAATGCCCTTCAATTACAACTTTATAATCGGCTTCTGGGTTTATAACTCCTACTGCAGTTCCATAAGTATCTGTAATAAAAGTATCAACATAAGGTTTTAAATATTCCATCCAAATCTTTTGTCCTGAAAATTCATAACCTGTTGGAGATGCGTTATTTAAATACTTTTCTAAAAAGGAAATAGACTTCTTGTTTAATATTGATTTTGTGGCCATACTATATTTTTCAATTTTTTGCTAAAATATAAATTCAAATTCATAGTTATGTCAATAAATGACTATTTTTGAACAGTAAATTTTTAATATGAAGCAATTCATTTTTATTCTTCTTATAACACTATCCTCATTTGTCAAGGCTCAGGAGACCAAAAAAGATTCTATAGTCATATACTATCTTATTGGTAATGATTCAATTCTTAGAACGTCTTTAGATTTGGATGAAGTAGTTGTCACCGGAAAAAAAACAAATAAAATTGACGAAGACCGAAAAAAGTTCCTTTTACTCCAACAAAGAGTGATTAGAGTTTATCCTTATGCAAAAGCGGCTGCCGATAACTTAACTAAGTTAAATGCAAACATGGGAAAGTTTAAAACCGAAAAGGAAAAGAAGAAATATTTCAAAATTGTTGAGAATTATTTAGAAAATGAATTTGAAGGTCAATTAAAGAAACTTTCACGCAAACAAGGTCAAATTTTGGTTAAGTTGATACATCGACAAACCAGAAAAACTACCTATACTTTAATCAAAGATTTAAAAAGCGGATGGAAAGCTTTTTGGTCAAATAATACAGCCAAAGTTTTCGATATAGATTTAAAAACAGAATACGATCCTTTTTTGGTAACAGAAGACTTTTTAATTGAAAGTATTTTACTAAAAGCATTCAAAGAAGGTAGATTACAGCCTCAACCTGCAGCAAGAGCAATTGATTATCCTGCTCTATCCCAGTTATGGAATGAAAAAATTGAAACGGCTAAAGAGAAGAAAAATTCAAATTAAATATTTCTCATATCTAAGCTGATAATATAATATTTCTTTATTATTTCGGGTTTTTAACTATTGTTGCACCCAAATACATCATTGTTTTCAATTCCCTCCCCGGCATCACCTACTATGATAGATAGATAATAAGTATGATAATTTGAATTGGGTTACTAGATTTTGCTTTATTAAAAAGTAAAAAGAGAGAAAACAATAGGATAAGGGGAAAAAACTTTAGACAATTTTCTACTCATAACCAGCGTATTAAAAAAAAGAGTAA
>JANJWE010000261.1 GCA_024709705.1 Flavobacterium sp.
TTTGAATAGCAATATTGTATTGACGCATCATTTCTTCTATAATAGCCGGTAATTGAACAGATGTAAACGCGACTTGTTTTGAAAGCCAATCCGGTTCGGTTTGTGCGGTTTGGTCTGCCACCAGTTGTTGCCCGTCTTCAAACGAAACCGTCATTCCTTGGGTTAAAAGGTGTTGAGTGTTTTGATAGTTTACTTGTACTTTTCCTTCAAAACACGTCACATCCAAACGATTATCTCTGTTTTTTACATTGAATTGCGTACCCAATACGGTTACTGTACCTAAATCGGTGCCTACTTCAAATTTTTTCCCTTTGGCCACTTTAAAATAAGCCTCACCGTTCAGTTTCAGTTTACGTTCGTTGTCCCAGTTCCATTTTTTGTATTCTATCTCCGAACCCGAATTGAGTAAAACAGTGGAATTATCCGGTAATGAAAATTCAGTAGTAGTACCATTTGCAGCAATTTCCGTAAAATTGGCCAAGTTTTTCACCGCAAAAGTAATTCCGAAACCGATAATCAGAACCGCTGCCATACGAAGCATCACTTTTTGAATAGAAATGCGTTTTACTTTTTGGGTTTGTAAAATGGTTTGCAGCATTTTATTTTCGTCGAAATCGGGCGTTTTCAATTCGGCAGAATAGTGCTTAATTCTTTGGTAAACGGCAAAATCTTCAGAGGCTTCAAATGCTTTCAATTCGTCACCTTTCAGTTCATTGTTCAACCATTTTGCTAATAAGTAATTTTCTTCCATAGTATGGGATTTTAAACTATAACCGTTTGGATTTCAAAAACCCTACTTAAAATAATCAAATTCTTTTCTTAATTCCAGGAGAGCCAAATGCATTCTTTTTTCAACAGCTTTAACACTAATACCCAGAATTTCCGCAATTTCACTGTATTTTTTACCATCAATGCGGTGCATCAAAAAGCAGGTGCGTTGGCCCTCGTTTAAATTGGCAATAGCCTTTTGCAATTTGGCTTTAAATTCCTCTTCTTCCATGTGAAAATCCGGGCTTTCAAAGGTTTTGTCTTGTTTTGGAGCAGCTTTGGCATATTCCAAGACTACTTTTTGATGAGCAATTTGATTGAGGGTCGTATTATTGGCAATGGTGTATAAATAGGATTTGGCTTTCTCCAAAGGTACTTTTTCGCAGTTTTCCCAAAGTTTGATAAAGGCTTCTTGCGTTACATCTTCGGCTTGTTCTGCATTGCCGAATTTGTAATACATATAATTGCGAAGAGCCTTAACCTGATTTTTGAAAAAGCGATTGAAATTATTTTCTTCACAAAGACCTAAAAGGGATAGATTTGTCATTGGTTTCTAAAAACTTTGGTGAAATTATAAAAAAAAAGTAATTTGGGTAGGGTAATTTCGTTTTTATTTGTTAAGTTAATAACTCAAAGGATTATGATAAACGTGTACAAAATAGTAGGGATAAGTATAGTACTTGCATTAGCCTTTTCTTGTCAATCTGAAGAAGAGAGTTTGCAACAAGATGTGGCCAATTTGAGTAAAGCTTCACCTGTAACCAAATTGTTGTCTCGTGTAAGTCAAAACCCTACATCAGGAGATAATATTTTGGATGGTACTAGCGTGTTTCGGGTGAAACTACCGGTTAGTATAACTTTAAACGGTACCAGTTTAACGGTTTCTAGTGTTTCGGATTACGCATTGATTGAAAACCTCAAAAATGTATCCAACACAGATGATGACTTGGTTTTTTACACATTTCCCATAACAGTTGTTTTACGCAATTATCAAGAAGTAGTTATTGCCAATACAACGGCATTGCAAAATTTAATCGCTACGCAAGACGATTTGAGTGAATTAACTTGTAGTGCATTGGTTTATCCTATTTCAGTTAACGTTTATGAAAGTTCCAATCAATCTGCAAATCAAACAACTTTACTTTCCAATTCTCAGTTAATAAACTTTATATTTTCACTTCAAAATACAACCGTATTTTCAATTAATTATCCCATTTCTGCCCTAAATACGCAAGGTCAAACTGTAATAATCAATTCTAATGCAGAGCTCAAGAGTTTGCTTGAAGCAGCCGTAACACAATGTGGCTCAAGTGCAGTTTCGGGTAATTTTGAGGAGGTTTTAACTTCCGGATCTTGGAGAGTTTCTTATTTTTTTGATGACGGTGATGAAACCAATGATTATGTGGGGTATACGTTTACTTTTTTGTCAAATAATACGATTCAGGTTGTCAAAAACGGTACTACTTCAACAGGGACTTGGAGTTTTTACGAAGACGACGGTGTAAATAAACTAGATTTAACGTTTGAGAATTCTCTTTTGCAAGAGTTAGTAGATGATTGGGAACTCTTTGATTTTTCAAACAATACAATTCAACTCAAAGAGGATGATAACGACGAATACCTCACTTTTTCTAAGATTTAAAAAATGAATAACCTAACCCTTTATAACCAATGAAAAAAATTTTTTTAATTCCCGTTTTGAGCAGTATCTTATTACTGAATTTGGCCTCTACTTGTAGTAGTGATGATGATTCCAATCCTTCATCAAGTCAACTCATTATTCAAACGCAAAATTCAATTGTATCCGGTTCTTGGAGAGTGACTTTGTTTTCGGAAGATGGTGTAGTCCAAACTTCAAATTACAACGGTTACAATTTTACCTTCAATGCCAATGCTACAGTAGAAGCGACTAACGGTACTACGGTTCGTACCGGTACTTGGACCACTGGAACAGATGACAGCACTCCCAAATTAATACTTACGTTCACGGCTACAACCGGTCCTTTTGAAGAAATTAGTGAAGATTGGCGAATCGTTTCTGTAACATCATCCCGCATAGAATTAAGACATGTAAGTGGTGGTGATGGAAGTATAGATTTATTAACCTTTCAGAAAAATTAGATTTAAATCTCTATTTTTAAAACCATTCCTTGTGAATGGTTTTTTTATTTTAAATGGGTTTCTATAATATAAAATCAAGAGGCATTGGTTTTTACTACTTTAGATGTTTTTACTTTTACATTGAATGCATTACAAAAATCAACACCAACAAGGGATTTAAAATATAATTTTAGGGATTATAAGCGTTCAGTTCGCGAATGAAGCATTATTACGTTACAGAAGATTGAAAGAATAAATAAGAAGTCAAAAAGTTAAACAACGGTCTTTACAGAGCGTTTTCATAAAGACTTAAATATTCACCTATTCAAAGTATTTCAGCTACAAAAAAAAGCCATACTTTACGTATGGCTTTTTAGGGTTATTTGTGGTATTTGGAATTAATCGTCTAACAAATCTGTGTATTCTTCAATTTTATTTTTAATCAGATGAGACAAAGCTTGATTGCCATCTGTGTCTACAGGGCTAATTTCTATTAAGCCATCTCCATTTCCATCTTGAGCAACACTCAAATCAACATTAGCTAAAACAGCATCCAAATTAAAATTGATTACCAATGTTGCTGTATTATTAGCAATGACCAAGTTTTGTCCGGCATCTTCATAATCAATTTCAAAATCTTCATCAATATTGTGCCAAAAAACAAAAGGGGTAGTGCCTATCATTCCTCTAATAAGAACCGATTTGTTAAACAATTCGCTATCAGGATTGGTGTTTCTAGCCATTTTAAATTCAACTTCTTCATAAATACCATTTGGGATATTAATGGTAGTAATAGTTGTTTCTCCACTAAGTAAATCCAATTCAAAAGGGCCTCTCAATTCGAATTCATCGTCATCTCCATAAAATCCATCTCCATAATCATCATCGTCGTCGTCATAAAAATCGTCATCCAGTTCAAATTCAATTTCTCTTAAATTGATTTTAAAGTCAGAAACGGTAACAGCATTGTCATTTCTACCTGTATTTCCGGAATAGCTGGCTTTGGCAACAATTCGAAGATTATTATTTCCATCCGAATTGGAATTGTCGTCGTTGGAACAAGAAGTTACGAATATTCCTGCTAGAAGTACCCAAAGAATTTTTTTGTTTTTCATCGCGTTTTAGTTTTTAGATTTATGATTTTAAAACAAATTAAAATCGAATTACCCTACCTTATTTTTAAAAAAATATCTTAAAATCATTTTTTGATGCTTGTTTGCTTTATGTTATCTTTGCACTTCATTAAAAGATAATCCAAATTATGTTCAGTAATTTAAGCGATAAACTCGATAAAGCCCTTCATATTCTAAAAGGACACGGTAAAATTACCGAAGTTAACGTAGCCGATACCCTAAAAGAGGTGCGTAGAGCCTTGTTAGATGCCGACGTGAATTTTAAAATAGCCAAAGATTTTACCAATACGGTAAAAGAAAAAGCCATCGGACAAAACGTATTAACGTCTCTACAACCGGGGCAGTTAATGGTTAAATTGGTTAAAGATGAATTAACCGAATTAATGGGAGGTTCTGAAGTTGGGATTAATCTTTCCGGTCAACCTACAGTTATTTTGATGTCAGGTTTACAAGGTTCGGGTAAAACCACATTCTCAGGAAAATTAGCCAATTATTTAAAAACCAAAAAAGGAAAAAAACCACTTCTAGTAGCCTGTGATATTTACCGTCCTGCTGCTATCAACCAATTGCATGTGGTTGGGGGACAAATAGGAGTAGAAGTTTACTCAGAACCCGAGAATAAAGACGCGGTTTCTATTGCTCAAAATGCCATCAAGCATGCCAAAGCCAACGGATTTAATGTGGTTATTGTGGATACGGCAGGTCGTTTGGCCATTGATGAACAAATGATGAACGAAATTGCCAATGTACATCAAGCTATTCAGCCGCAGGAAACCTTGTTTGTGGTGGATTCTATGACTGGGCAAGATGCCGTAAATACCGCCAAAGCCTTTAACGACCGCTTGAATTTTGACGGCGTTATTTTAACCAAGCTGGATGGTGATACTCGGGGTGGAGCCGCATTGTCAATTAAATCGGTAGTCAACAAACCAATTAAATTTATCGGTACGGGTGAAAAAATGGAAGCCATTGATGTTTTCTATCCTTCTCGTATGGCTGATAGGATTTTGGGGATGGGAGACGTTATTTCTTTGGTTGAAAGAGCTCAAGAGCAATACAACGAAGAAGAAGCTCGAAAATTGCAAAAGAAAATCGCTAAAAACGAGTTTGGTTTTGACGACTTTTTAGTGCAAATCCAACAAATCAAAAAAATGGGAAACATGAAAGATTTGGTGGGTATGATTCCCGGGGCAGGTAAAGCCTTAAAGGATGTAGAAATTGAAGATGATGCTTTCAAACATATTGAGGCTATAATTCACTCAATGACTCCCGCTGAGCGAAGTAAACCGGCATTGATTGACGGAAAACGCAAAATACGAATTGCCAAAGGTTCCGGAACCAAAGTTGAGCAAGTAAACCAATTGATGAAACAGTTTGATCAAATGAGTAAAATGATGAAAATGATGCAAGGAGGCGGAGCCAAAAACTTAGCCCGGATGATGGGAGGAATGAAAGGCATGAAATAACAACAAGACGCGTACAAACGCGTCTTATTTTTTTATAAAACACAACACCTATTGCAAACCATGGAACTACTAGACGGAAAAAAAATAGCTGAAGACATTAAAAATGAAATTGCAGCTGAAGTACAAAAAATGAAAAATAAAGGCGAAAAAGTACCGCACTTAGCCGCTATTATTGTTGGAAACGACGGAGCTAGTTTAACCTACGTGGGAAGTAAAGTTAAAGCTTGCGAAAGAGTTGGCTTTGAAAGTACATTGATAAAAATGCCCAGTACTACTTCGGAAACCGAATTGTTAAAGAAGATAAAGGAACTCAATGAAGACGATGCTATTGACGGTTTTATTGTACAGTTGCCTCTTCCCAAACAAATAGATACCCAACATGTTATCATGTCTATAGACCCGAGCAAAGATGTAGACGGTTTTCATCCTGAAAATTTCGGAAAAATGGCTCTAGACATGAGTACATTTATTCCTGCAACTCCTTTTGGGATATTAGAACTCTTAGAACGTTATAATGTAGAAACCAAAGGAAAACATACCGTTGTAATCGGAAGAAGTCATATTGTGGGCAGACCTATGAGTATTTTGATGGGTCGTAAAGGATTTCCGGGGAACTCTACCGTAACTTTAACGCATAGCTATACCAAAAATATTGCTCAAATTACCACGCAAGCCGATATTATTATTACCGCTTTGGGGGTTCCAAATTATTTAAAAGCCGAAATGATTAAAGATGATGCAGTAGTAATTGATGTGGGAATTACACGGGTTTTGGATGAAACCAACGAAAAAGGATACCGCATAACCGGTGATGTTGATTTTGAAAATGTAAGCAAAAAAGCGTCCTATATTACCCCGGTTCCGGGTGGGGTAGGCCCCATGACCATTGCCATGCTGTTAAAAAACACTTTGCTGGCCAGAGAACAAAAACGACTCAAACCAAGTAAATAAATAAAAAAGACGCTCATTGAAGCGTCTTTTTTTTATTTGGGTTTTCTTTTGTTTTGTTGCAATTTAAAACTTGTTTTTTGAGGTGCTATTTTGGGTAAACTGGCTTCTTCGGTCTTACTCGAAGGTTCAATTAAACGATTCAATTCTTTGATTTCAGCTGCCGTAAGCTCTCGGTATCTTCCGGTAGGTACATCCAAACTTATGTTGATAATACGAATGCGTTTCAAGGCTTTTACTTCATATCCCAAATAGTCACACATTCTACGAATTTGACGGTTTAAACCTTGGGTTAAAACAATTTTAAAAACATATTTGCTCAGCTGTTCAACTTTACATTTTCGGGTTACAGTATCCAAAATAGGAACTCCATTTCCCATCCGTTGAATAAAACGATCTGTAATGGGTTTATCAACGGTAACTATATATTCTTTTTCGTGGTTATTTCGGGCTCGAAGTATTTTGTTAACAATATCTCCATCATTAGTCATGAAAATTAAACCTTCACTCGCTTTATCCAATCTTCCAATAGGGAATAGGCGTTCCGGATAATTAATGTAATCTACAATGTTGTTTCGTACTTCTGTATTGGTGGTACATTCTATACCCACCGGTTTATTAAAAGCCAAGTAAATAGATTGGGCTTTCTTTTCTTGTATGAGCTTTCCATCTACCCGAACTTCATCTTTCTCACTAACTTTAGTCCCCATTTCCGGAACTTTCCCGTTAAGCGTAACTCTTCCTTCGGCAATGAGTTTATCGGCCTCTCTTCGAGAACAAAACCCCGATTCGGATAAAAATTTATTGATGCGTTTGCCCGTTTCTTCCATAGTGCAAAGATAGGTTATTGATTTTGAAAAAGGAATTCAACGATGCGATTGTAGAGTTTTACATCATGCATACTATGACCTAAGCCTTGGGTTTCAATAAAATGAGCTTTTTTCCAAGCTTTCTTTATTTTTAAACTTTCGTCAAAAGCTACCACATCGTCTTCGGTGTCGTGAGAAATTATTCCTTCAATAGTTAGATTTGAGGCCAATTTGGAGCCGCTAAAATCGGATGTTTTTTTCTTAAATTTGCGGTAAAAATGCAGTTCGAGTAAGTTTATCACTTTACGGTTTAAACTCAACAATTGGGCATAATTTTCAATTAAAACCGATAGGTCTGAAGGAGCTCCCAAAATCACCATTTTGTTTAAAGCGGTATTTTGAAAATAATGTTGGTAATACAAACAAGCCGCACCCCCAATAGAATGGCCTATCATGAAGCCGGGTTGGTATTTTTTAAAAACCCGATCGAGGTACAAAGCATAAGAAGGAACGTTAAATTCTTTGCCAGATGCCAAACCGTGAGCCGGTGCATCCAAAGCCAAGACCGTACTACCGGTTTTTAAAATGTGAGGCAAAAAGGCTTCCCATCGAGCGGCGTTGCTTTCCCAACCGTGAACCAATAGAATTTTGGTTTCATTACCTTTCCAAATGTAAACCGGAAATTCAGCTGTTTCGGTATTCAAAATTTCTAATTCAGCTGTCTTGAGAACTTCGGGTAAATTTTGCAGATTGAGTTTTCCTTTACGAGGCTCACTGAAAAATTTATAGGCTAATTTGCCCGCTTTTTGGGGCAGAATAAAACTTAGGCAATTGATATAAAAACCAATGGCTTTTACAATAAGGGTAGTAATACTTTTAGTCATAAAAAAACCCCGATATGTTCGGGGTTTCGTATTTTAGATGTTAGCAAATATAGCTTCCATTTTCTCTCTTTCTTCTGAGGCTAGAACATTATCTACCAATATTCTTCCACTGTGCTCGTCGGTTAAAATTTTCTTGCGGGCGGCAATTTCAACTTGAGTTTGTGGTGGAATGGTAAAAAACGATCCGGCTGAGGCACCACGTTCTATAGATACGACTGCTAAGCCATTTCTAACGCTGGTACGAATTCTGTGGTATGCAGCCAATAAACGATCTTCAATTTTAGCTGCATATTCTTTAGAAAGTTGCATTAAAAACTCTTCTTCTTTTTGAGTTTCAGCCATAATATCACCTAATTCAGCTTTTTTATGCTCTAAATGAGATTGTTTGGCCGTTAATTTTTCTTGAGATTCGGCTACTTGTTGTTTTTTGTATTCGATAGAAGCTTTCATTTCTTTGATGTGCTTCTCGTTTAATTGGATTTCCAATTCCTGAAACTCAATCTCTTTGGTTAACGAATTGAACTCTCTGTTATTGCGAACGTTTTTTTGTTGCTCGGTATATTTTTTTATACCTTCTTTGTGAGCTTCAATGGCATTTTTTTTAGCTTTAATTTGGTCATCAATATTTTCCAAATCGGCTTTCAATTTTTCGTTACGTGCTTTCAAACCCGCTACTTCATCTTCTAAATCTTGTACTTCAAGTGGCAATTCACCTCTCACGTTTCTGATTTCATCAATTCTTGAGTCTATTAACTGCAAGTCATAGAGTGCTCTCAACTTCTCTTCCACACTCATTTCTTTTACGTTTGTCATAATCTAAAAGTACTTAACTGGATTTGTATTTTGTTCTGATAAAATGATGGCAAAATTAGGAATTTTTTTGATAAGAAAATCAACAATATAGTTTTTTGTGTATCTTTCGCTTTCGTAATGGCCAATATCGGCCAAAAGTAATTGATTTTCAGCTTCGTAGAATTGGTGGTATTTCAAATCGGCGGTTAAAAAAGCATCGGCACCTAACTTTTTTGCCTGCGAAATGGCAAAACTGCCGGAACCACCCAAAACCGCAACTTTTTTTATGGGACGATTAAGAAAAGCCGAATGTCTGATGGATTCACACTTCATTTGGGTTTTTACCAGTTGTAAAAATTCATTTTCCGAAAGGGGCTGATCGAATTCCCCAATTTTTCCCAAACCTAAGTTTTGATTTTGATTTTGCAATTCGTAAATTTCATAAGCCACTTCTTCATATACATGGTTTTTGAATAAAGCATTCAAAATTTTTGATTCTAAATGTTTTTCAAAAGTGACTTCAATTTTAATTTCTTTATTTTCCACAAATTCAAAGCGTTCGCCTATTTCGGGATTGCTTTTCTCATTGCCTCTGTAGGAACCTGTTCCGATGGAATTGAAACTGCAAAGGTCATAATTGCCAATGTTTCCCGCTCCGGCTTCAAAAAGAGCATTTCGTAAATGGTGGTGATTTTCAGGAATGGTAAAGGTTACCAATTTGCGAATGAATTTTTCTTTGGGTACCAAAATCTTTGTATTTATTAATCCCAACTGATCACAAATAATTTGATTAACCCCCTCAGGATGATTATCTAAAGCGGTATGTAAAGCATAAATAGCTATGTGATTTTGAATTGCTTTGAGAACTACTCGTTCAACATAGGTTTTTCCGGTAATCTTTTTTAAGCCTGAAAAAAGAATGGGATGGAAACAAACAATTAGGTTGCATTTTTTTTGAATGGCTTCGTCTACGACCTTTTCTAATGCATCATGACAAACCAATATCCCTGTGATATCTTGTTCCGGATTACCCACTAATAAGCCAACATTGTCAAAATCTTCGGCATAAGCCAGAGGAGCCCATTCATCTAAAATGGATAATAAATCGTTGAGTTTCATTTTTATTTCTTTGTTGTTACAAACATAAGAAATTATTTTACGGTGCTTATTTTATGACCCGTACATTTTTTTATTTTCGTGGGTAAAAGTGTGGTAATTTACGCAATAATATGTACTTTCGTAGTATGAATTTATTCCGAAAAATACTTTTTCCATTTGCGGTTTTGTACCTACTCGTTACTGCTCTTCGCAATAGATTTTATGATTTTGGAATATATAAATCGCATTCGTTTTCTGTACCTGTTATAGCTGTTGGAAACTTGAGTGTAGGGGGTACCGGAAAAACACCTCAAATTGAATATTTAGTTCGCCTTTTGGAATCACATTTTAATTTGGCAGTACTCAGTAGAGGATACAAGCGAAAAACAAAGGGTTTTGTTTTAGCCAATGTTGGGGTTACAGCAAATGATATTGGAGACGAACCGTATCAGTACTTTCAAAAATTCCCTTCTATTCAAGTGGCTGTAGATGCCAATCGGAAAAGAGGGATAGAGCAGTTGCTTACTTTGGATAAAAAGCCCGAAGTGGTATTGCTGGATGATGCATTTCAACATCGAAAAGTAAAAGCCGGTTTTTATATTTTACTCACAGCTTATCAAGATTTGTATACCGATGATTTTATTTTACCCATGGGAAACTTGCGTGAAAGTAGGAGTGGAGCCAAACGGGCAACAATAGTTGTTGTAACCAAATGCCCGGTTGATCTTTCCGAAAAAGAGCAAAACCTAATACGGAAAAAACTGAAACTTTCAGCGGAACAACAACTTTATTTCTCAGCCATTCAATACGATGATAAAGTGTATTCTGAGACCGAAAATCACACCGTAGCTTTTATCAAAAACACCCCCAAATTACTAGTAGCCGGAATTGCCAAGCCACAACCTTTTTTAAATTACCTAAAAAGTGAGTACGATGAGATTTTAGAATTTCCGGATCACCATGATTTTACCGAAAAGGATATACAAAATATTCAAAACAAATCGCAAAATAAACGTATTATTACAACCGAAAAAGACTTCGTTAGATTGAAAGGAAAAATCAATCCTGAACAATTGTTTTATTTGCCCATTCAAACTTTTTTTCTTTCTAAAACTGACGATTTTAATAAACAAATTTTAAATTATGTGGAACAAAGTACAAGAAACAGTTAATTACCTCAAAGCTCGCACAAATTACAGTCCAGTATACGGTGTAATATTGGGTTCCGGATTGGGATCGTTTACTCAAGATATCGTAATAGATTTTACCATTCCCTATAGTGAAATTCCAAATTTTCCCATTTCTACAGTTCAGGGGCATTCCGGAGCTTTGGTTTTCGGAAAAATAAATGGTATTTCAGTGGTGGCTATGCAAGGTCGTTTTCATTATTAAGAAGGATATGATATGCAAAACGTTACTTTTACGGTACGTGTGATGCGGTATTTTGGGATTAAAACTTTTATTGTTTACAATGCATCAGGCGGTGTGAATCCCAATTATAAATTAGGTGATA